>NZ_JAUBUC010000163.1:0-2015 GCF_036705285.1 Microcoleus sp. B4-C1
CCGTCCAAAAAGGACGGGCGGGACGCCCATCCCACAAACTTGTGGAAGTTATTTAATTCTCATTCCTAAGAAAAAAGGAAAACAGAACCACATTTGTGTCAAATGTGGCTGTCAATTTATTGCTGATTATGACTCCCACGCCTGGTTACAGCGAAACTGTGAAACCGGAATGCCTAAAAATGTATGTCAATAGTATAGGTTTTCGGGCGATTAACGAATCAAGGGAGTTCATCACACCACCCTAATAACTTCGGTAAGACTGGTGGGAAGACTATTAGGATGTCATAGTTTCGAGACATTTGAGAGGGTTTCCGGTTGCATCTGAGATATTGCACCATTCTCAATTAGGTTTTTAGGAACAGGCTTTTCGGCCTGTTCCACAAAAGATAAATTTTATTGTGGAACAGGCCGAAAAGCCTGTTGCTGACAATGGTGCGCCTCTTTTTCCTTCTTCATTCAACATCCCCATTACCAAGGATTGCCAATCATTGTAAAGGCGGCCCAATAATAAGGATGCGAAAGCACTCGATCGCCCCGCGCCGCAATTTCTGGAGGCAAAATTAGACTTTCAGAAAGCCCTTGGGCTCGCAACATCCCGTCTTGAATCCGCACGCGCCCCCGCAGCATCTCCAATTGCGCGCGCCGCAAAGCCTCCGCTTTAATCATCAAATTGCCACCGCGTCTGGGGGCCCGCAACTGGCGATAAAACTCAGTCATCAGCCCCAAAGTCCCATCATCGCTGACTTCCCACAAACTCGCCAAAGCGGATTTAGCACCGCTAGCTACCGCCAAACCCGCAAACCCCAACTCCGCATCTTCGTCGCCCAAAGCGGTACTGCACGCGCTTAAAACTAACAGATTCACCGGCGGTTCATTCCATCGCAACTGTCGCATTTGATCGATACGTAATTTACTATCCCACAACTGAATGTAAGAATTTTTCGGTTCTCCTGGCTGGAATTCGCTGTGAGTTGCTAAGTGAATGATGCCAAAAGGCTGATTTGCCCGCTGAGCTTGCAAATTTTCGAGAGTAAAATCTTGATTCAAAAATGATTTTCCTTCACTTGGCGGCGCGATCGACTCTAACTCCACCGGTACCGCTGGTAATGGCGCTTTATCTTCAAATACCGACGCCCCCATGGCCAAAATTTCATCATCCGCAATATTGTCGTAGCCGATATCAGTTAAGCTCAGACTCGGCATCACACTAATGCTGTATTTCTCAACTAAAAAGCCTTTGCCATCGTGAAGAGCAGCAAACGGCACGCTCCGCAAACCTGCTGCTGGAATTACAATTAAATTGTCAATCTTTAAAGCTGTCAATTCTGCGGCAACTGGTGCAATTAACCACCGATAAAGTTTTTGCGCGGTATCCAAATAACTAATGCTGCTTCTTTTTCGGGGATTAGTTATTTCGGTTTGCAGGGCGTCAGCTAGTTGCAACACCTGCCAGCGCGTTGTAGCCGGAATTAAAACGCGCTGGGGTTGAGCATTAGCTGTTACTAACACTATTTCTAAATGCTCGCCACTCGGAACATCGGAAACTTCTTTGCCATCCGGCGACAACCTCTGAGTCAACTTATCTTCTAAGGGATGAGATGGCTGGGATGCGAGGTTTGTTTTCACAGGCAATAGATTTGATAAATCCTGACTTGCCACCAGTACAGAATCATTTTCTTTGGCAGCGGCTGCATCAGCTCTGCTGAGCCAATTCATATAAATAATGGCAGATTTGATTCCGGTAATTTTTTCGTTTTTGCGAAGATTTTCGTAAATTACCGACATATTGCTGATCGGTCTTCTTGCGGGCAAATCCAGATATTTTTCGTACTCGCGAGTAAAGATTTCCTCAAATGCTAAAACTCCCGAACCTGCCGAATCTAGCCTGCGAGAAGGAGCGAAAATATCCGGGCTAATTTCGGGAGTGTTGTATTGACTTTGCGATCGCAATTCTACTTGCACAGATGCAGGAAATGACAGCGCCGGATCGGGATTTACGGACTCAAGAGGCGGTG
>NZ_JAUBUC010000163.1:2115-6131 GCF_036705285.1 Microcoleus sp. B4-C1
CGGGAATGGGTGCGGGAATGGGTGCGGGAATGGGTGCGGGAATGGGTGCGGGAATGGGTGCGGGAATGGGTGCGGGAATGGGTGCGGGAGTAGAGGGCGGGCCCGGTGTAATTAGGGAAATCTGATTTGGTAAACTTCCTTGGGTGTAAGTTTGTCCAACAGAAAAAGTGGGCAAAATGGCATTTCCCGCGCCAGCATTAATGCTTCCCAGGGTTCCATTGTCGATCGCGCCACCAACTACAAATGGTTGATCGATAGCGCCTCCGTGGCGAATTGCGATCCTCCCCGCCCCCGCACCTCCGGCAGTAGAAATACTCGAAGAATTGCCCGATATATCGTTGAAAACATTGTTCGAGCGAAACAAACCGAGGGTTGTCACATCAACACTGCCACCAGTGCCACCAGTACCACCTTGAGCATTGATAAAGCCCAACTGAATGTTATCAGTCGCGTTCAGGGAAACGCCCCCGCCGTTGCCGTTTGAAGTGCTGCTGGAGTTGATATCTAGAGCCGAAATGCCCGATGAAGAGGTGACATCGATATTTCCGCCGATCGCCCCCGAAGCGTTCAGAGCTCCCGCAGTTAAAGGGCCAGCATTGCTTTGGAGAGCGATCGCGCCTCCTGTGCCCGCCGATGACGAGTCGATCGCACCTGCTGCAACAGTATTTCCCTCAACCCGAATCCTCCCACCGTTCGAGGTAATATTACCAGTCCGAACCTCGCCGCTTCCTTGCAGGTTCACGCTGCCACCATCCGTCCTTAAATTACCCTCTAGGAGAACGTTTTCTGCCTTGATATCGGCTCCCAAACCGGCCGTGCTGTCCCCCCCGAAGCGAGCGGAATCTCGCGCGTTAACGCTCAAAATACGCGCTGCAATTGTGGAAGCAGCAGTCACACTAGCAGCATCGGCCGAGAGCAGGCCCAACCTCTGAGTTTGACCGACTCTGCCGTCAAAAGTAATGTTGCCACCAGCGCGCAGGGTCAAATTATTAGCCCGGCCCGGCCTGCTGTCGAGGGTATTGGCAAAAGTGATATTGCCGGTAGTGGTGGCTAGGGCGGCGGTGCGATCGACTGTGACGTTACTATTGAAAGTCATGTCGCCAGATGTCGCAATATTGCCGGATACCTCGGTACTGCGGGCGTTGACAGTTAAACTCGCCAGCGGTGCAGCTTGACCGACTGTAGCGCCGAACAGCACTCGCCCAGCGTCTAGTCTTAGGGCGTGAGATCCGTCTAGGCTACCGGAGAACAGAATGTTGCCGCTAACTTCCGTGCTCAAAGCCACGTCAGCATTGAGGGATGCGTTGCCTGTAAAAGTGAGATCGCCGCCGGATGTGGCAATGTTGGCGTTGAGATTAGTTTGGGGCGCGTCGAGAGTCAAGCTAGCGCTGCCACTGGTTCTCAGGGGATTGTCGATCGCGATCGATCTGCCTTGAAGTGTCAGCGGGCTGTTGAAGGTAATGGGTGCAACGATCGCGATCGACGTGCTGCTACCGTTTTCGCGCCCGATCGCGATCGAGCCGAAATCCCCCGCCAAAGCGCCGAGATCCGTTGCCGTCAAGTCCAAAAGGCCCAAAACATCGCCGGTGCCACCGATCCGAATTGCTCGGCTATCGTTGGGTTGCAAGCCAATTGTTCCCCCCGCACTGCTGACGGAATTGCTGCCACCTCTGAAGTCAATGCCGTTAGCAGTGATAGCGATATTGCCACCGTTAGCATTGAGTCCGCCCAGAGAGATGCTGCTGCCAGAAATGTTGATGTTGCCACCTTGAGTGTCGATTGAGTCCTTGGGGTCATTGACAACAAACACTCCGCCGGATCTAAATGTTACGGTGTCTCCCGTTCTCGCTTGCAGGGAAAGTTTGTTATCGGGCAAGTCTTGGAGGGTGATGTAGCCTGGGGTTTCTAGAACCACGTTGCTGCCGGCCGCCATCTGTTCCAACTGCACTTCTGAGATCGATGTTTCATTGGGTTCTGGTGCCGATTCGAGTTCCCCGCCCGATCGCGCGCTGCTGGATCCGTTACCGCTGACGATGGTAATATTTGCCGGATCGAGCAACAAATTGCCGATCGCACCGTTAGTCGCGCGGGTATCGACTTCTCCTTGGAAAGTTAAAGCATTTTTGCCGGAAACTTCTACTGTTCCGCCGTTACCTGCGGCAGTGCCCCCGCGAGCACTAATATTGCCGAAAAAGCGAGTTGTATTGTCTGACCAAATTACCGCAGTGCCGCCATTGCCGCGGTCGATCGCGTTTGCTGCGATCGTAGAATCAGGACTAACATAAGTTACCTGGGCATTTGGCACTGGTTCCATCCCCTGGAAACCGCCTCCGACGCGCACAGTACCTCCGCCGTCAGTCCCGGAAGCATTGATATTTGCGCCGAAAAGTCCGACTTTTTCCCCTAAAATATTGACTGTGCCGCCAGCATTCCCAGAAGGGCCAAATACATTTACAGAACCGGAGACGATCGCACTTCCGGCAACTGCGGGCACTGTTTGGCCGCCAGTCAGTACCAATTGACCTTGTTCGTTAGTCGTTAAACCTGTGGCTGACGCTACGCCGGGCCCCGTTAGCAACTGAGGCAAAGAAACCGGGGCGATCGCATCTTTTTCCGAATGCAAAGAGGGAGTAATTTCTAAACTTAATAAATTGCCAACTTGACTGATACGGACTGCATTTTGTCCCGGAACAGCAGCCACAGTAACTTGACCGTTGGGAGCGGATAATTGTCCTGTATTAATAACGGTGCCACCGAGCAAAGTTAAACTTTGCCCGTTGCCAACTGCCAAGTTTCCGGCATTGACAATTGCACCAACTTGTGAGTTAGTAAAATTAAATTGATTAGGATTTCCCAGTAAAGCTTTGTAATCATTAATTCCCGCCGAATGGAACCAGCCGTCACCGAAACCAATACCTGTAGCAGTTGTCGCGAAAAAAGACCCCGGCACGTTCAATCTAGCATTTTGACCGAAGACAATTCCCGCCGGATTCATTAAGAATAAATTTGAGTTGCCGCCGCTTACAGAAATCAGACCGTTAATGATGGAAACATTGTCGCCGGAAATCCGCCCTAAAATATTTTGAATATTTGGATTAGTTAGAAAATTAGCAATTTGACCTTCGCTGAGATTAAATTGACTGAAGCTGTGAAACAGATTGGCCCCGTTTCCTGACAATTGTCCGCCACTAATGTCGGTGCGGTTTTGCTCGGACTGAACAACAGTATTTGTGCCGTCATTTGCAGGAACGACAGGTTGCGATCGCACTGCTAGAGGTAGCAGCCAAAAACCTAATGTCAAAATTATAGCCGAAGGAAAATAGGTCATTGGAGGAAGCCATTAGTCATTAGTCATTATTCCTTAGTCATTAGTCATTAGTCATTAGTCATTAGCCGGAAGGAAGAGGGATTTCAGACAAGCCAATTCTCCATTACCAATTTTAATCTCTTCTCGTTTTGATTTTTTTTGAGCTGTAATGTTCCGCTAAAGTGCCCATAAACTTCAAAAAGTCGATCGCACACCGCCACCACCGGGGTCGATCGCACTCCAAAACCACCCGTTGCCAGAATGTGGGAAATTTCAGGCAAATTTTGTATTGTTCTGTAACAAGTGTATTGACAAAAGCCCCCCAGAGTCATAAGATTGGAGCACTGATTGGGTGGGAAAGTAAAAACCCACACCATAACTGGCTCCTCTAATAAAGTTAAAAACAAAATATTGATGCTTTTAGAGACCAACCATGCAAACTCCAGCTTTCCCATTTCTAACTGAACAAATAGTAGAGCGGATATTTTCGTCCGGCGAACTGACTCGCGATGACAGACAGCGGATTCAGTCAATGCTCTTAAATGAGTCGATCGGCGAAAATGAATTGAGCTTAATTGAAAAAGTCATGGAAGGCGTAGTCAAGGGAATCCTTGACGTGATGAATTAGTTGATAAGGAATGAGAATTAAATAACTTCCACTCTTGAAAGTGGGATGGGCGTCCCGCCCGTCCAAAAAGGACGGGCGGGA
>NZ_JAUBUC010000164.1:0-6010 GCF_036705285.1 Microcoleus sp. B4-C1
TATCATTATTATTCAATTATATTTCTACATAAAGGGGTATTGACAAAATCTACTCCGTTCTAACTTGTTACCAATGTCGCAACTGTGATTCAAGAGTGACAATCTTCGATGTCCCCGTTATAGCCGCAGGATATCTTCTATGACAATTCCCGCATCCAGGATACCCGCCACGTGATTCATCCGTCCAGAAATAAAAAACCTGTATCCGATAAAGGAACCCCCGAATTTATCTCGCGCAAGTCAATGCTTCAAATCTAAAATCTAAAATCTAAAATCTAAAATCTAAAATCTAAAATCGATTGACAGGGGCAGTTCTATTTGAAACAGAGAACCTTTCCCAACCTCGCTACTTACCGTTAGGTGTCCGCCGTGAGCTTCCACAATTTGCTGGGCGATCGCCAATCCCAATCCAGAGCCGCCTTTCTTCCGTGTTCGTACCTCATCAACTCGGTAAAATCGGTCAAAAATGTGTGGCAAATCTACATCGGGAATGCCGATTCCCGTATCTTCTATTTGAATTAAAATGCGATGAGATTGAGTCAATAACCGCAGCCACACTGTTCCTTCAGGTAAGGTATATTTGCAGGCATTGGTGAGTAGATTAGTGATAGCTTGTTTTAATAAATCAGAATTGGCTTTGATGATAACTCTCTCTTCAGGCAGTTCTAAATGAAGGCTTAAATGCTGGGCAACACCCTGTATTGATGAAGTGGCGATCGTATCTTTTAACAGGTCATTCAAGTGAATCGATTGAATCGACTTTGCATCTAACTGTCCTGCCTGTCGTGCTAAAAACAAGAGATCAGTCACCAACCGATTCATCGACTTAGCCGTTTCAGCAATCTTTTCCAATCGAGAGTGCTTAGGCTGGCCGGCATCGACTGGGCTGAGTAAGCCAACCTGGGCATTGCTGAGTATGGTGGCAAGCGGTGCCCTTAGTTCGTGGGAAGCATCAGAAGTAAATCTTTGCATTTGGACATAGGCGTTTTGAATCGGTTGCATAGCCAATCCGCCTAAAAACCAACCTACTAGACTAATCGCGCCCAGAGTCAAGGGCAATGTTATCACCATCACAATCAGTAACTCTCTCAGTGTTTTCTGAGCATCCGTCAAAGGGATGGCAATCTGGAGGTAGCCAATCGTGCGTCCGTTGTAGTCAACCGGAAGCGTTAATTGTCGCAGCCACTCGGGGGAAGACTCAATGGTTTGAAACGCCGCGCGAGCCTGAATCCGATCCGAGGGCTGCGCCCCATAAAACTGTTGCAGTTGTCCAGTCGCTGAATACCACCTAGCGTAAACAACTTCACTGCCAGAGGGAGGAGAATAATTACCAAGAATCGGAACGTTACTCAGATCGATGTGTTCTTTTCCCTGCCGCAAACCATAGTCAATATTGGCAGCCATGACTCTTGCTTTTTTGTAGAGTAGTCGATCGCACTCTTCTAAGCTGTTAACCGCTCGCTGGTAGTAAATGATCCCGGCAAACACGATCAGAATAGCCCCCATCGAGAGCGTAAACCAGTGGGCCAGATTGCGGCGGCTACGATTAAACATCTGGATTCAAGCGATATCCCATACCATATACGGTTTCTAGCCAACTGACAGCACCTATCATCTGCAATCGCTGCCGCAGACGACGCACTAGGACAGTAATCGCATTACTCTCAGGTTCGTTGCCCCACTCCCACAAGGCTTGTTCTATTTGGCTGCGGGAGAGTATCTGACGAGGATGGCGCATCAGATACTCTAGAAATAGAAATTCACGAGTCGATAACTGCATACTTTGCTCCCCCCGTTCAATAGTCAGCGTTGATAGATGTAGAGTCATATCTTCAACCTGTAAAGTATCCCCTTTCCAAAGTGGCGATCGTCGTCCCAAGGCCCGCACCCGTGCCAGCAGTTCAAACACATCGGCGGGTTTGATGAGATAATCATCGGCTCCAGCGTCTAAAGCGCTAATTTTGTCAACAATCGCATCTTTGGCAGTCAACAGCAACACCGGGGCCGTTTTTCCCAGACGGCGGTATTGCTGGCATAAGCTTAAGCCACTGATCTCAGGTAATAACCAATCAAGGATCAACAGATCATAGTCCCGCTTCGATAAAATCCACTGGGCCGTCGCCCCATCTTCTACACCATCGACAATATGTCCCGCCTCAGAGAGAGCAGCTTGAAGTGGCTCCAGTTGATCTACATCGTCTTCTACCAGGAGAATTCGCATCCGTCTAACCATTGTTCGGCAAATTTTATGTATGTTAGAGAAGAAATTTAGGAAAAGCATCCATCACAGGTAAGATTTATGCCAATCAGTTGCTAACTAAAATGTTGGTAGTTTCTCCCGATTATTTCGAGCAATCTAAATCTAAAATCCAACATTCCCATGACTTTACCTCGCATCCTACCACTTCTACACCGCGCTGCCTGGGAATTTTGGGTACCTCTGCCATTGGTAGCAGCCTTATTCTGGACTACAGGTAACTTCATCGCGGCCCAAACTCTAAGCCGTCCGTATAACTCTGTCAACAAACTACTGGCAGATAGACCGTTAAATCGGAGATTACCAGTAACAATCTTGACCATAAATGCAGAAATCGATCGCAGCCTGGGTGTTACCACTATTTTTGTCAACACCAGTGACTCAACTTTAAAGAAGCTGGAATACGAGTTTCCTGTTACCCAAACCAGTCAGGTCGAAGCAACGATCGCCCAAGAATTAGCAATGCCGGTTGAAAATGTCCGCAAATTGATCAGCTACCGGATGAAGAACTAAGCGGTTGAGCGAAAAATTGCTCCACCATTGGCGAGTGGGAAATAGATCGAGTTCCGCCGATCCCAAGCATGGATTTAGTGCCTGTGATGAGAAGGACTAGAAATTCTGTCTTCTCTAAGATCAATAGGCTCAATTCGAGTTTGAATCCAGGCAAAGAGAACCGCAACTCCCAACAAAATGAGCGTTGTGCCTGCTACCAGTTGCAACATGATACTGTAACGCATAGCCCCCCATTAAGCTAAATCAAAGTGTTCCATGTGAACGTTCGTGACGGGAACATTTAGTTCAAATAACGCCCGCTCAACTGCATCCATCATCACCGGAGCCGCACAGACAAAGTAATGCCGACTGCCCCGATGAAGAGGAATGTATTTTTCCAATAATGCTTGGTCAACATAACCTGTGTCACCTGCCCAATCGTCATGAGCTTTTCGCAACACATAGACGATCGATAGATCTAATTTTTCCTTTAAAGCGTCTAGCTCTTCTTGATAGGTCAGGTCGTCCCAGGAGGAAGCCGCGTAGATCAGCAAAAAGGGGCGATCGTCCTTTCGTTCCGCCGCTGTCAACAGGATGCTGAAGATGGGTGTAATCCCCACTCCACCGGCAATCAGCACAAAGCCAGCGCTGTCCCAATAGCGCTCGGTCGTAAATACCCCATAGGGCCCATCCAAATACGCTCTCGTTCCCGGTTGGACATCTTTGATGCCTTTGGTGAAATCTCCGATCGCCTTGATACCAAACTCGATGCGATCGGCGCGATCGGCACAAGACGACATCGAAAACGGATGTTCTCGCATACTCAACGGGGTAATATTCAGCGTCAACCAGGCAAATTGACCGGGTTCAAAGGTAAAGCCTTCATGTCCCAGCGGACGCAATGCCAGCGTCCAGACATCACCCCGTTGTGGCAGCACTTCCTCTACCACATAGGGCTTTTGAGTCATCAACCAAGGTTTGACCAACCGCACATAAACGATTAGCCAGAGCGAGACGAGAATAATGCCTCCCCATAGCACAGCTTTCCAGAACAAGCCTAAATAATTGCCAACGGCGAGGGCATGTGCAAAGCCGAACCCCACTGCCACCACTGCCAGAATGGTGTGAGAGGCTCGCCAGGGTTCGTAGGGGATCTTTAGTGGTTTGCGCCAGATGGTTGTCACCACCATTGCCAGAAATGCCAGTGTACCCAAGACTGCCATCCGCGCCCGCCAGGGCGCCTGGGGAAAGTTGAGTAGTTGTAGGGTTTCCGGTTGAGCAATAAATAAGATAACTGGATGTACCAGCACCATGAAAAATGCCACCAGTGAGGTATAGCGATGAAACTGCAGCAGGATATCAATCCCGTAAGAGGTTTCGATCCGATTGACGCGGGCCGTCAGGATAAATTGCAACGCCATCATCGCCAAACCAATAAAGCCCAGCGCTACCGAAAACTCAGTCCAGAATCCACGTCCAGAGGGAGCCGGATGCAGTAACAGCACCAACAGGGGAAATAGAGTTAGTGACAGATACCCTACAATCCAGAGAACAGCAACAGCGCTCGGGCTATGCATCAACAACCTTCTCATATCAAACTCCTAGACGATTATGGTTGGGATGCGAGTTGAAACCGTCGGTTTACTTCTTCCCAGTTAACCACATTCCACCAATTGGTCAGATATTCAGCGCGGCGATTTTGGTAGCGCAGATAATAGGCGTGTTCCCAGACATCGTTGCCCAGGATTGGGTATAAGCCTTCGGTAATCGGATTGTCCTGATTGGGCGTTGTGGTAATTTGCAGTTGTCCTTGGGAATTACGAACTAACCAAACCCAACCACTGCCAAAGCGATCGCCCCCCGCTTCGTTAAACTGTTTTCTAAAGTTCTCAAAACTCCCAAAGGTTTGATTGATGGCTTCAGCAACTGCACCAGTAGGTTGCCCACCCCCATTGGGACTCATAATTTGCCAGAAAATCGTGTGGTTTAAATGCCCACCCCCATTATTCTGAACAGTTGTGCGAATAGCTTCCGGCACACTGTTAAGGTCACGTAGCAAAGCTTCAACACTACGGTTCTGCAAATTCGACTGTTGCTTTAATGCCTCATTGAGATTCTCAACATAAGAGGCGTGATGGCGATCGTGATGAAGCTTCATGGTTTCGGCATCAATAGCTTTCGCCAAAGCACCATACTCATAGGGCAACGGCGGTAGTTGCGCGGGGTAGGCGCTCAGTTCCCCACCCGGTGATGCGACGGCAGATGGTTGAGTCGTCGAGGGGGATGTCTGCGCCTGTGGTGTCGATTGAGATGTCTGCGCCTGTGGTGTCGATTGACAGGAAACGATCAGCAGGACTACGGCAGCTCCTGCTATCAAAAAACGGATAGGTTGTTGTAAAAAGTTTTTCATCGTTTTTGGTCAATTCAATGAGGTAAAAAAGACGGTTTGACAGATTCGGAAGAGCCAGCACGATCGGCAGCAGCTATTGCTTCGCTAAGAGCTTCGCCTTGAATCACCAGGATTGAGCAAGGATGATGAGGAACGACATAGTTACTAACACTCCCTACTAGCACCTCGGCTAACCCTTTGGTTGCTCTACGACAACAATAAGGTCTGATCTCCATTGTCGAGATACATGGAAAATCGCCCGTCCTGGCTGTCCATTTTCGTAGCTAAAGTCTACTGACATATGCCACGTCTTCACTTCTGCTGATAAAGCTGCAATAGCTTTTGATTTTTCTCCTCTCCTGCACTTAGAAAAGTGATGGGAGTGTACTGACTCAAGTGAGATAGGTCAATACAATGGAAAACTTTGCAAACAGCGTTCTCTTGTTCTGTTAGGGTAAGCGCTTGCTCAAAGAGAAAGGGTGTAAAGGGTGATTCATCAAAGGCTGTCAAAATCCTTATTAATTTCCTTCTACTGATTAGCCAGGAGCTAATTAGCATTGGAGTAGATTCACCTCAGACTGAAAAAATTAGATCTAAGCGTTTAAGCTCTTATCTTTTAGAGTCACAAGTAAATGTGACTAAAAAATGACAAAAGTTCTTATTACCGGCTGGCGGGGTGACAAGCCCACTTGAAACCCAGATGGGGCAAAGGTTGAGCTTCGTTGTGAAAAAAAAATCGACCGCCGAATTGTGACAGGCTAGCTTATCCTAAAAAATGCTACCGACATCCTATCACAGGGTAAACGCATCTTAACTGGAACCCAAAATATGCTACAGTTAAATCCGACTAAATTTCAATGTAGTTTGTTGTA
>NZ_JAUBUC010000012.1:0-110951 GCF_036705285.1 Microcoleus sp. B4-C1
CCCGCCCGTCCTTTCTGGGCGGGCGGGACGCCCATCCCACAAGAAAAAAGGGAAATTATTTAATTGACGATCCTTAGATGTTTTGCATCATTCCTAAACTTTTGATTTAACTTCAGAGAATTGATTCTTAAATTTTCTCCCCTTCGCCAGGAAACAGAAAAATAGGGCAGTGCCTAATATAGTAGTAGGTTCTGGAACTGGTTCGGCTTCGGAAAGTGGTTGCGATTGTGCCACTGCCATATTGTTCTTAACTTCTACTAATCTTAAATTAGTGGTGCTGTCAAAAGTCCGCGAATACACTCCCGAAGTATACAAACTCAGGCTTTTTGTATTACCTTCAGCCAAAAAAGCAAAATTAATTTGTGTTGGATTAAAGTTTCCAGCGAGGTTGTATGACACACTCAATTCCGGGGCTTTAAAAGAGTGCAAACCGAGCCCAAGTTCAAAGGATTCTAAAAGAATGTTAGAAACAGTATCAATTAATGAAAAAGATATACTGCCTAGGGCGCTAGCCCGTTCTGATTGGGGATTACTAACAGATGTAAAAAGATGTAAAATAGTCTGAACCGTGAAGGAAAAAGTTTCTCTCGCATTAATAGAGAAGTCGCCGATCACTGCTGCTTGACTTTGGGCTACACCGAAATAGTTAGTCCCGCTGCCTATGACTTCACTTTGCGAGAGATTTGTTGCCAGCAATTCGTGACAGTTAGATATAAAAAATGCCTCAGCTTTTGCTTGGCTAATGGCTGCACCGCTGTTAGCTATTGTCTGAGTTTTAGTGTTAGTAGATGTACCTGTATCAGTCGGGGTGTGACTGAAGTTATCAATCGTTACTGCTGCTGCAGAACCGGCTAGTGTGGCAGCACGGCTGGGCGCTATACCTACACTCAAGCTGGTTACTAAAGGAGTTGCTAATAAAAATGCGATCGTTCCGCTACAGTGATGGAATTTCATGGTAAATCTCCTTAAATTTGAAACATTTTAAGTGCTGTTATTAGTAAGTTGTAGCGGTTGGTTTCGCTTACGTATCAATACTACCTATTTACTTAAAGATTTTTGTAAAGCTACTGTCAAGAAATCGTATTTTTAAGTAAAAATTATGTAAAGTCGATCGCCACAGCTACTAAAAATAGATTCTATGGGAGCTAGGGCGGGTCTTGATCTAAGTAAAATTACTGTTTACTCTAAAAAAGCTTGATTTTAAATAAATGCAATAAAATTTTATAATTAGTCGGGATAATATAATAAAGCACTAAGCAGAAAGAGTAATCATGTTGGAAATTAAAGACATACACACCTACTACGGAAATATCCACGCTCTCAAAGGGGTATCGCTAACAGTCTCGCAGGGAGAAGTTGTGACATTAATCGGCAGCAACGGGGCGGGCAAAACGACCACTCTCCGCACGATTCAAGGACTGCTGCGCCCGCGAATCGGCACTGTATTATTTGAGGGAAAGCCTTTGGAATCGCTGTCTACAGAGGCGATCGTCCGTTTGGGGATTTCTCAAAGTCCCGAAGGGCGGTTGATTTTTCCGCGAATGACGGTGCAAGAAAACCTGGAAATGGGTGCTTATCTCCGCAACGATACTCTCGGTATCAAGTCAGATATGGAAAAAGCATTAAATTTATTTCCTCGTTTGCGAGAAAGAATTAGTCAAAAAGGGGGAACTCTCAGCGGCGGGGAACAGCAAATGTTGGCGATCGCCCGGGCTTTGATGTCGCGCCCCCGCTTGTTATTATTGGACGAGCCGAGTATGGGATTGGCACCGATGTTAGTCAGTCAAATTTTTGCGATCGTCCGCGATATTAATGCTGAAGGAACAACTATTTTGCTGGTGGAACAAAACGCCCGTATGGCTTTAAGTGTGGCCCACCGCGGCTATGTCATCCAAACTGGTGAGGTTGTAGTCGCCGGTACTGCTAGCGATTTGCAGTCAAATGAAACTGTTCGCAAAGCATATTTAGGTGAAAATTAAATAACTATTCTGGTAATCGGTAATGGGTAATCGGTAACAGCAATTACCAATTACCAATTAGCAATTACCCTATTTGCGATCGCAACTTCCCCGTTTCCAATTCCGTCTCAAAAGCCGCCCGCACCTTTTCCCACTCCGCTTGGGCTTCCAACAGGCGATCGCGCGCCGTACTCACATCAAAAACCTGTTCCCCTCCCGACTCAACCGCCAAGCGACCCATATATTCCAACTCCTTGCAAACAGCAGAAAAAGACACCGCTCCTAAATTGGCGCTGCTCGACTTCAGCGTGTGAGAAGCCAGCTTCAAACTATCAGCATCGCCGAGAAAAATAGCCTCCTTAATAGTTTCTAAATGTTGCGGTGCGTCTACCAAATATATCTTGATCAGCTCCCCCAAAAAATCCGGATCTTCATCATCGTCTAGCTCGCGGAGATTTTGCAAAATATGAAAATCAATCGGCGAATCGGCTCCCGGTTGAACGCTCGAAGATGCCGCAGCATCACTGTCAATGTCATCAGAAATATCTTGATTGTTTTCCTCTGTTACCGCATCCAATTCATCCCGAATCAGAGGTGAGCACTTGCTCAAGGCGATCGCCAACTCTTCCCGGCGTACCGGCTTAGTAATATAATCGTCCATACCTGCTTCCAGACACTTTTCGCGATCGCCCTGCATCGCATTAGCAGTCATCGCAATAATTCTCGGCTTCTTGTTAGCAGGCCATTCCTGACAAATGCGGCGCGTCGCTTCCAACCCATCCATATTCGGCATCTGCACATCCATCAGCACAACATCGTAAGATTGCCGCTTCAGCGCCTCCAAAACCTCCAACCCATTAGCCGCAATATCAGCCCGATATCCTATCCTGTCGAGTAAATGCGTAGCCACTTTTTGATTCACCACATTGTCCTCCGCCAGCAAGATCCGAATCTGACTAGAATTAGCTCCATCCTGTCCGGCAGAATTCGTCGCAACCTGCCTCAAAACAGCAGGCGTCCGCTGCGCGCGGTGTTGTTCTTGAGAATTTTCAAAATACTTCAATCCCGAAGTCAAAGTCACCACATTTGAAACTTCTCCCCTGCCGCTTCTGCCAGTAACATATCCAAAAACTTGCAGCAACACATTATAAAACTGGGACTGTTTTAAAGGCTTAGTTAAAAAAGCCGAAAAATGTACTTCTGTAGTTTCAAGTTTTTTCCAAACTTCCGCCTTACTTAAATAAGTAAACAGTACCAAAGGTAGTGCTATTTTGCGAGGGTTTTTAACGATGACATTCGGATTTAAGCCGTCGTCGCCAGACAAATTGCTCAGCTCAAATTTCCGAATCTCCACAGCCAACGCCACACCGTCCATATCTGGTAGATTCATCGCCAAAATAGCTAAATCGAGCGGCGAGTTTCCTTTGATGATTTCCAAAGCCTCAGCACCCGAAGTTACAGCCACGGGTATCATTCCCCAAGACTCTGCCTGCCGGATCAAAACTTGCCGGTTAATGGCATGATGCTCAACAATTAACAAGCGCTTACCAGCGGCAAATTCCGGTCTTTTTTCCTCAGCCCGGATGTCATTCGCTTCAGCAGTCACCGTGAAATAAAAAATCGAACCCGAACCCGATATCAAGGGCGGAGTAAATTCTTCTGGCGACCTTCCAGCGATACTTTGTCCGGCAGAAACTCCCGGTTGAGACTTAGAACTTCGGGGATCAACCTGGCTGACAACCCACATTGTACCGCCCATCATATCGCTCAAACGCTGGCTGATAGCCAGTCCCAAACCCGTCCCGCCGTAATGTCGTGTTGTCGAAGCATCCACCTGCGAAAAAGCTTTAAACAGGCGATCCATCCGGTCTGGCGGAATACCAATTCCCGTATCTTGGACAGCAAATTGAATCTCGTATTGTTTGCTACGTGCCAACTCTCCCTGGTTAATTGCTAGCGGTTGTGGCTCTAGAATATTAATTTTTTCCGGCGAACTCTTAGCAGCTACCGGTTCAATTTGCCTAGCCGTACAGCACACCACAATTTCTCCAGATTCTGTAAACTTAACTGCATTGCCCAGCAAATTTACCAAAATTTGGCGCAGTCTCGTGACATCTCCTAAAATGTTTTTTGGCACAGAATCATCAATAAAATAAGCCAACTCTAAACCTTTTTCTGAGGCTCTAGGAGCCAGTAATTCTAGAGATTCTTCTATACAGTTTTGCAGCTCGAAGGGGCTGCGTTCCAAATCCAATTTTCCCGATTCAATCTTGGAAAAGTCCAGAATATCGTTAATAATAGTCAGCAAAGCATCGCCGCTGGTACGAATTGTCTCCACAAAATCCCGCTGTTCTGGAGTTAGTTCCATATCCAGCAGCAAGCCCGTCATCCCGATGACCGCATTCATCGGAGTGCGGATTTCGTGACTCATAGTCGCTAAAAATTCGCTCTTAGCTCTATTAGCAACTTCCGCCGCTTGTCGTGCTTGATCCAAAGCTTCATTTTGCTCTGCTAACTGTCGCTGTCGCTGAACTTCGGTTTCTAAAAGTTGTGCTTGAGCTAAGGTAATGCCAACTTGAGCAGCAACATCTTCTAACAGTTCAATTTCGTCGGGATTCCACTGGCGAGTTGCATCGCACTGGTGCAAAGTAATAATTCCATTCGGTTCTCCTTGATAGGAAGTGCGAACAGCCAACATAGATTTTAATCCGATGCGGCGGCACATCGGCCCCGAAGATTCCAGCAAAGGATCGGCAAACACATCGGGAGATGCCAGGGCTATATCTTCAGCGAGAAGTTTTTCTGTGTAGGGGTTATAAGTGACAGAAAGCTCTAAATCTAAAGCCGATTCGTGACCGGGTTCTAAGTATTCCGCGACGCAAGGAAGGTGGGGATAAGGTTCCGAAAGATAGGTGTGAATTGTACAGCGATTGACACCAAATACGCGGCCGATTTGGGTGGCGGTAGTTTGAAAAATTTCTTGAGTGTCTAAGGTCGATCGCACTTTTTGAGTAATTTGTTTGAGTAGTAAAACGCGCTGGTACTGACGTTGCAAAGTTCGCTCTCGCTCTTCGCGGGCAATTTCTGCGCCGATGTAATTGCCCATCAACTTTAAAATTTCAAAATTCAGCGGTTTAAAAGGAGATTTAGTGGTGCGAGAAGTAAAGCTCAAAGTGCCATAAATTCGCCCTTGCACTATTACCCTCGTCCCCACAAAAGCCTCCAACTTGCGGACGCTGTAAGCGGGGTGGTTGCGCCACTGAGTAGTGCCCGCTGATTCGACAGAAATAGGTTCGCTCGATCGCAAAACCTCTCGCTCAAAGGTTCTGCTCAAAGCAAAACCGTCTCCTTTAGCAAATCCAAAGGGAAAATCTTCCGGTACATAAGCCGAAATCACTTCGTAGCGATCGCCCAAAACCCTGCCCAACAGCCCGATATCCATCCCAAACTGACTACAGCCCATTGCCAGCAACCGGATCGTTCGATCGTCAAAAGAGCCTTCCGATGTCACCATTACCTCATAGAGCGATCGAATTGCCCGCTCGCTTTCCCGCAGTTCCTCAACTCCTTCGAGGCGGTTGCAGACATCGTGCAAAGTCCCGAAAATTCCCGCTATTTCGCCTTGCGAATTCCGGCGGACTTGGGCAAATAATTCTACGGAAACAAAGCCGGAATTACTGTGAATTCCCAAGGAGTTTTTCTCCGAAACCGACTTGGACTTAAATCGCAGTTCTCGCCGTTCAAATTCCGACTTCCCGGACAGCAAAGACTCCAATAAATTTGCACATTGCTCGCGCTCATCTGGATGCACCCACTCTAAAAAATTAGTTTGCAAACTTTCGGAAACCGCATAATTAGTAATTTCCGTCCAAGCGCGGTTGAGGAATTTCCAAACCCCCGCCGCATCTATGTGGAAAATTACTGTTGCTTTCAAAGAGTCAAATAGATGGAATTGTTCTCGATCGTGCTCGCGGTTTTTGACTTCAAACTGCTTGTTTAGAGTAATATCTGTATGAGTTCCTACTACCCGCAGCGGTTTGCCAGTAGCGCTGCGTAAAACTTGACCTCGGTTCAGCACCCAGACAGTGCTGCCGTCTTTACAGTACATCCGATATTCGGCTGCAAAATCCGGTGTCTTTTGGGCGAAGTGTTCTTCTAAAGCTGCCTTTACCGAGTCAATATCATCTCGGTGGATGCGACTCCACCATTCCGATCGGCGATTCGAGATTTCCCCTTCTTGGTAGCCCAGCATTTCTTGCCACCGCGCCGAATAAAAAAACTCATCTGTTTCGAGATTCCAGTCCCAAATCCCCTGATTGTTGACTGCAGGGGGGAGATTTTGCCGCTCTACGAAAGTGTGGTGAGAAATTTCAGCCATCTCGTGGCTATTTGCTGCTGTCCGCTGTATTTCTGCTGAGAGTTTTTTGTATTGAGCGTTGCTAGATTCTAGCTGGCGCTGCAAAGCGATCAAGCCAGAATGCAGAGATTTGGAATCCAGCGCTTGTAAAAGGATAGTTTTAGGATTAATAATCCCGATCGGGTGATTTGTTTCATTGATGACTAATAAAGGCAACTGGCAGTAGTGTTTTTGCAGCAGCGCGACGGCTGCTTCGAGGCTAGAGTGCGATCGCACCAGTGGCGGCGAACTGCTGCAAATTGCTCCCGCTTTAATTTTATTAGAGTCTCTTCCCAGGGCCTGTAACTGCACAATATCCCGCGAACTTACCACCCCAACCAGTTTGTGAATGTTGGGATTTGTAAATTTGGAATTGTGAGCCGCGCCAGTCGAGTGTTGATCGGGGGTTTCAGTGATTAATACATAACTAACATGGTGTCTAAACATCAGTTGCGCCAAATAGCGAACCGAAGAATTAGAAGGAGCGTGAATTATTCTTGAAGCTGCTATTTGAGGGATTTGATAAAGTTTAATTAAACTTGCGGGCAGCTCTAATTTCTGATGCACAATTGGCAGCGGCGGAGGGAACGCGAAAGCCGCAGGTGGCGAAGCGCTGCTTATTGCTTTTGGTGTCGATTCCCCAATTCCCTGCAACATTTGCACCAAGCTTTGAGAGCTAATTAAACCGACAAGTTCTTCAGCCTCGCTGACGACGGGCAAATGGCTGATCTGATGTTTATCCAGCAGATTTGCTAAGGCAAAAAAGTCGGGAATTTCCGATTCTCTGGCTACAGTTACGGTTCTGATCATGATTTGCTCGATCGCAAATCCCCTCAAAGCAGCGCCGATCGAATTTAGCTGTACGATATCTCGCGCTGTAAAAATCCCCAGCACTGTCTGGCTGCTAGGATAGGGAGCTTTTGAGCCGTTGAGAGGCCGCCCGTTGCCTCCTGCGTGTAGCGCACGCGGTACACCGTTGTAGAAACCCGACTGTTCCCGCGATTGTGGGGAAGTCCCGTTCGTGGGATTTCCGAGTTGATAATTCCCGCGCGGTTCTACCACGAGGACGTAACTGGCTCCTGTGCTACTCATCAGCTCGATCGCCTTTTCTACGGGCGTCTCAGGGGTGACGGTGAGGGGATTGCGGTTGATGACCTGACTGAGGGAGGGAATAAACATCAGGGGGCATAAAAGTGATATTTGTTGGAAAAAGCCGATCGCGAGCAGCAGGTTGATTGAGAGGCTTTACCCGCGAGATTTCCAAGCGCGCTCAAAGTTTCTGTACGATTCAACTCACCCATACTTCCAGCATCTTGGCATTTAAAATTAATTCCGTGCCATATCCTGATAATTGACGGCTTCTGACTTCCAGAACCAATGCTATCTGCCAGAGGGCGGACATGAAGGCGGGCGGGTAATTCCTCGCCTAGCCTAACTGCTGCGGGTTTACGAGCAAGAATTTCTGCGATTGTCTAGACTGCACCCTACTTTCTGCCCCTCAACGGAACTCTCGCTCACATTCTGCTTGAGGCCAGATACCTGCACCCTACCAATTTACCAGCGACAGGAGGGGAATCACAACATGACATTTAGGTATTGCAACTGTGCAATTGGGGGTTCGAGGGTTCGAGGGTTCCAGGGTTCCAAGGCCAAGCAGGCAGAAAATAAATAATTTTGAGCATAACTAATTCTATCTTATCCCAATTATGGCCCAGAGGATTTGAGCTTCAATTCTGGCGATCGAACTTGATGAGAATAGCGCTGTTCCCTGCCAGTGTAAAACTCGCATTGCCGCCCTTGAGCCTTAAGCTACCAACAACCTCATCCATTGTTTTAGAACTGAACTCCCGCACCGTGCCATTACCAGTTTTTATCAGCTCCGAAATATCAGCATTAACAGTGTAAGATGTTGCTCGGTCATTGACAACCAGCAAGTAAACATTCTTGCTAGAATCAAGAGTGGCAACTGCCCTTAAATCCGAACTGTTAGTGATAGGAAAAAAGGTAGCTTTCCCGCCCTGCAAAGCCCTAATTCCCATCCGTAAAGCATAGTAGCCCGCCCGCCGTTTTCCCCCGTCCCCTAGCAAACCTTCCGCCCCTGCGGGCTTGCCCCAGTCGTACAAACAAAATATGTGACTGCCGTCAATATAATTATCCCCCGGTTGAGAACCTCGAATCAAATTCTTAATCAAATTTAAAGCTAAAGATAAATCACCGTAGCTCATGTTGTAAGTTCCCCATTCTCCTACCCAAAGCTGCGAGTTAGCGCGGACAGTACCGTTCATCCAGCCGCGCACTTTGCGGGTGTAGTTAGAAATATCTGCATCGTAGTTGTGGACATTGACTGTATCGAAATAATTCGGTATTTCCTGCAAAGCACTAGCCGGCCAATTGCTGCCGCCTATGGTTTTCGGGCCGTGGATGCGGTAAGTGCGCGAAGGCAAATAAGTTTTATAAACAAAGTCGATCGCATCTTTTGCCACCTTAACCAATTCAAAATAGTCAGCCCTAGTCCCGCCCCAACCCTGATCGCGATTGTCCGGTTCGTTGTGAATTTCCCAATCATCAACGCGGTAATCATTGCGAACATTCAGCCAATAAACCGTAGCAAAAACGTGTTCCCACCACTCGTTCCAATCTTCTCCTGTGCGCGGCGGATTCAGTTGCAGCGCCCAACTGGGATTCCAGTTATTATCAACATTCCGAATACTCACCACCGGGCGAATATTTGCTTGTTTTAGAGTATTAAAAATAGTCCTGGCATTGCCTTCCCAAACCGTACCCGGTTTTCCAGACCACCAATAATCGCTACCCTGGGGCGGATTAGTCATAATCTGATCCCAATGTGCCCAATTAATTATATTTGGATTTGTCTTAATTTCGTTAATAGATGGCCAACCGTATTTACCGTCGTCGTCTTCGGCTTCCCACCGGGACATCCCGCCGTAAATGCGGTAGGTATTAATTCCCAAATCTTGCAAATCTTTGATGTCGAAATTGATATTGCCCTCGACTGCACCGATGTAGCGAGTGCTGACACCCGCAGCAGTGCCGGAAATTTTAATTGTTTCGATGTTTTGAGCAAAAGTTGTTATTCCGATGAACAACCCTAGGCTGATGGCAATTAAAACACCTAGAAAAAAAATCAGAATTCTAGTTTTTGATAACACGTGATTATTAACTACTAATTTAGGTTATTTTCTGTTCGAGGTAAATATACCCATCGCTAATCTAACTTAGGATCGCAAATTAAATAATTTACACTCTTGAAAGTGGGATGGGCGTCCCGCCCGTCCTTTATGCACGGGCGGGACGCCCATGCCACAAGAACAATAAAGATTGTAAGTTATTTAATTCTCATTCCTTAACGGGCGATCGAGTTTGTTACCTGTTGTAATAAAAAAGCATTAACTATACCAATTTCCCGAATTAACACATAAAGTAAAATAGCACAGGTAGCAGTCAAAAGTGAAGGTTCACCTCGAACAACCACAGTAAAATATTTGGGTATAACAATTAACCATATAAATTGCGTTAAATATCTGGCGGGGTGACAACGCCGCCGGAAACCCAGCCAGGCCTCATATTTGATCGACTTGTGTTAAAAAAGATAGGTCAGAGCATTCCAAGGGACGATCGCCTTTTGTTCGCGGGTAACAAGAAAACATGGACGCCCAAGCTGCAGATAAAGCGAGTTTGGGCTTGATCTGGGCTGAAAATTTGTTTAAGTCCCGTTAGGAAAAAACGCTTTTATTAATTAATTAGACGATCGCCATTTAATAAAAACATTAAACCCTCAGCAATTGCCGAGGGTTTATTTCCCAAATCCTACAATTTTCCCCACAAAAAATATATCGGTCTAAAGGTAGATGATATTGGTGACCAACCTAGGTTACGCTAGGAGAAATTCTATACTTGTTTATAGCCACAAAACAGGCGCATCAAAAATGCAATAATTAGACCCAAAGCCCCACTCGTGAAGCAACCTAAAACATCGATGGATTTCTCTAGAGTAAGTCTTAAAGGAGCATAAAAATGTTAGATATTGATGAAATGAGTTCAAAAGAAATACAAGAACTTTTGCAGCAAGTAGGACACGGACACCTCGGCTGTGTATTTGAAGGGCTTCCCTACGTTGTGCCAATGCACTATTATCTCCAAGATTCGGACATATACATTTTCACAACAGTCGGGATGAAAACGAAGTATATGGACGGCAATCCAGAAGTCTGCTTGCAAGTGGAAGAAGTCCGCGATATGGAACACTGGCGCAGCGTTGTCGTGAACGGGCGAGCAGAACGCCTTACGCAGCAGGAAGACATCGATCGCGCGATGGAATTGGTCAAAGAACACAATCCCAAACTTTCGCCCGCCATCAATCGCACTTGGATTGACTCGCTGGGGCGTGCGGAGGCGATCGCAATTTACCGGATTCAGCCCTGGGAAATGAGCGGGCGCACGACGGAGGGAATCAGCAGTCGGTGAACGTCGAGACTCACTTGTTACCGGGTTTTTTACGAAAATACTTAATTAAGATTTTCAATCTCGGTAAAAAACCCGGTTGACGATCGTCAGGGCGCCTCCAAGACTATAAATTCCTAAAAAATGCTGCCGGATAAAATAGTGCCAAATATCAGCTCAAACAGCTTTGCTTGCCAAAAAATCTCTCATGTACCGATTCACTAACTGCGGCTGTTCCTGCTGCACCCAGTGGCTGCAATTAGGAATGTAATGAATCTGAAAATCCCGCACATAATCTGCGGTTCCATAGGTTAACTCTTTGCCGAAGGCGGCATCATTTTCTCCCCAAATCATCAGCGTCGGAACTTGCAGCACGCTCCAATTCTGGCGATCGAGAAATCCGCTAGCCAGATTGCGGTAATAATTGATAGTAGCAGTCAGAGCGCCCCGTTTGGCAGCCGCATCTTTGTAAGCTTCCATATCTGAGGGACTAAAGGTGCTTTTGTCAACTGCCATACCTTCCAAAGCGGCCGAAATTGCCTGATAGTCGCCCAACTGAATTAACAACTCCGGCAAAACTGGCAACTGAAATAAAAAGATGTACCAACTTTTCAGCAATTGTTGGGGAGTGCGTAACCCTTCAGCAAACTTGGCCGGATGCGGTAGATTCATCACAATTAATTTATCCACCATTTGGGGATAAGCATAAGCAAAATTCCAGGCGATCGCGCCTCCCCAGTCGTGACCAACTAAGACGCAACTTTCATACCCCAAACCCTGAATAATTCCCTTGACATCTTGCACAAACTCTGACATCACGTAAGCAGATTTATCATGAGGTTTGTCGCTGTCGTTGTAACCTCTGAGATCCACAGCGACGACTTTATAATCTGATGCAAATTCTGGGATTTGATGCCGCCAAGAATACCAAAATTCAGGAAATCCGTGCAGCATCAGCATCAGCGGCCCAGAACCTTGAGTGACATAGTGCAGTTTAATGCCGTTCGTAGCGATAAATTCGTGTTTCCAAGCAGCTTCTAGCACAGACATATTTGATGCTTCCTCTAGCTATCAAGATATCCTAGCAGTTGCTTTCTTTGACAGGAACCAACTTTGGGCATATCTAGCAATTATCGCAGCACCTGTCAACTCTTCCTCTTCTCTTCTCTTGCTTTGTGGAACAGGCGTCCCGCCTGTGGTTCTTCGCGAAAGCGGTTCGTAAAAAAAAGCCGATAGCCGGATTCCCGAAAAGATTGCTATCTCAGTCAAAATATTAGTATAATGTTGCTGGCATCCCCACAACTGTTAAGGCAAAAATCACTGACTTTCGAGCGATCGAGAATCCCGATTCGCAAAAATTTGAGGTTTGTGAGGGTGCAAGTTAAATAATTCAGATCGGGCGAGTGTACTAGGAATTAAAGGAGTTAATATCATGTCTGGCGATCGCCTGCAAAACATTGTTAACCGCTTGACAGATCGTCTAAAGCGCGATGTATTAGTTGAAAAATCCCTCTACGACATTCGAGAAGTTTTGCAGAGCGATCGCGCGGTGCTTTATCATTTTTACAAGCAGTGGCAAGGTCGAGTGACTTACGAGATGTTGAGTGCGATCGAACTCTCTATCTTGGGTTCAACAGGGCCAGACGAATGTTTTAACGAAGAATACGCCGCTTTGTACGAAGCCGGCAGAGTTAGAGCAATTGCAGATATTGAAGTAGAACCAATTAACCCATGTCACCGAGATTTTCTGCTTAGCCTGAAAGTTCGCGCCAATTTAGTCGTGCCAATTTTAACAAACAAAGGACTGTGGGGGCTGTTAATTGCTCATCAGTGCAGCGGGCCCCGCACTTGGTTGCGATCGGACATTGAATTCATGCAGCAACAAGCACAAAATATGGCAATGTCTCCCACAATTCAAGATAGTTAATATTTAATCCCAGATTCTGCTTGGTGACAGTTGGGGTATCGAGCATAAAATATATATGCGAAAACCGAGACAGAAATATTTACACATATATAATGTTGCAAAGCTTAGGGGAAGAGAATTTCAGATTCTATTTTGTGTAATTAATTCTGTCTAACTACTTATCCATCTAACTGTTCCAAACCTTGGTCTCTAGGAATAGTTGGTGGCAAGGAGTTTTCGGATGCTGGGGGAGCGAAACCCAAGAATGATATCTTGAGGAGACACGCCACGTTGAATCAGTTCTCGATCGATGTATATCTCGGTACTGTTGTGCTGAATCCAGATTTTATTTTCAATGATATCGAGCTGCATGGCACACCCATAGATGCGATATTCGTCGCGCCATTCGTTGTGCATAACGAGATATCGATCGCGGGCGATATCGAAAATTAACTGAGCATTTGCGTCATTTTTAGAAAAGTCTTCGAGAAAGTCACAAACAATTTTGCGGTATTCGTTTAGTCTATCCATTGGTCGATCGCCTCACGAGTTGGATTGTAAATAATTAGTCGAATTTCATAACGTTCGATGACAGTTTTTGCGGGTTCAAATCTGAGAAAACTTTGGTAGGTATCGGTGGGTACTGCCAGATACAGCATACGTTCTGGTTCGCTAGAGACTTCGATGGCAACGCGATAGTTGAGGAATTGACCGAGGGCAGTGTGGAATTCAGAAATGGTGGAGCCACCTGCGAAACTTTTGACTTCTACAGCTATTTTACGTCCTTCTTTTTCAGCGGCGATCGCTTCTTCGGCTGCAAGAGCGATGTAGACATCAGCAACACCATAACGTAACTGGTAGGGATCGTGGGTAATCTTCCAGCCATCTTTTTGTAGGGCGATTTTGACCCGGTTGTGGAAGAGATCCTTTGCCATTTTTAGTTTGGGTTCTAATTGGACGTATTCCCCTTAGATAGCATTACGATCGAGTAAGACTTGCTGTCTTCGGATCATACCGGAATTGATCGAGGGTTCCTTCCTTGATTTTTTCGATCGCCTCTTCAATCGCCTCTAGCGGAACAAGGAACCACTCCCTCGGTTTCACGGGTATGCCAAAGCGATCCGGCAATTCCAACTCCAATCGAACACTGCTGAAAACCTTTTGAAGTAGTGTCTCAAGTCTCTTGGGGTTGATTTTTGACAGTTTGAATGTTACGACGATTTCCACTTCTGCGAACAAATAAGTCGAGTCTTTCTTAGCGGTGGCAATTCGGCTTTTTACATCACCTCTGGTAACACCAATCTTGTGAATGACAGACCGATGCTCAGCAATGAAGGGATGATCGGATTGGCTTCTCAGCACGTAAATGTACCCAGTTGTTAAGTCGTCTTTTGCTTCAATGCCAGAAAACAGGGGACCGAAATCGGGGTCGGTGATGCGGCGGCTGGCCTTGTCTTTATTTAACGCACGCTGGAGCGATCGCAACAGCAAATCGCTCTCGGTGGCATTGTCATAAACCACCCTCAGCCGGCAGTCCGATCGACCATAGTCGCTGACAAACGGCTCACCCATATCGGCCACCATCACCTTCTGCCCATCAAGGATGAACAAATCCCCTTCCTTTACGGCCGCATAGTCCTGGTATTTGATGGTTTGCCGTTCGCCCGACTGCAATTGCCGTTGCACTTTGTCAAAGATGGGTTTGAATTCATCAAAGTCCTGGCAGGGAGTCCGTTGGGCGATTTCCTCGGCTGCTTTGATTTCGCTGCGCGATCGCACATGGGTGAGCTGGGTAACGTCGTTCTCTGAGGCTGCATCGACTCCCAGGGAGGCCAGCAGTGCTTCATCTGTCAGATTGCTTTCTGTGATCAGGCTGGCATCAGTCTCAGCATCTAACAGTCTGCGTGAGTCTAGCGGTTCCAAGACGGCGCGACATTCCTCCGATTCTCGCAGGCGATCGAGCCGTACTGCATAAAGCCGCTCGAAGATATCCCGATCTTCCCCATGTTGGGGCAGTCTGCCATATTCTTCCACAAACCGCTCGATCTCCTCAAAGCCTGCGACGATCCGCTCTTCTCTGGCAGAACGCTGGCCGGAGGGTTCGGGGGTCATGTCCATGCCCAATTCACCCAGCAATTCCAAATCATCATCGGTGGTGTACTTAGGCATTAGTTTCCTCCTTTACTTTGCGTTGCAGGAAGGCAACTCCTTCTGCCATCCGTTTTTCCCAGGGATCGACTGCTGTGAGAGAGGGCAACCTGCCCTTTTCTTGCTTGAACCGCAGCGCCCGTTTGGCTAATTCCCGCGCTTCTTCCACGCTAAGGGTTACTCGCTTAGCCGCAATGACTTCCGCCACCTGCTTCAGCCGTTCTTCGCTCATGGACTTAGCCAGAATGGCATAGGCTTCGCCAAAGGGATTGATGCGATCGATCAGATCCATATCGAGGTCTGTTACCGATAGGGCGAACTTCCTCACCCCATCGAGGAGTGAGGTGTTTTTCGCTGCTTCCCCACCACTTTCGTTCATGGTTTTTTTAGCTTGTTGGACGAGGGTGAGGGCGGCGATCGCGTGTTGGCGGACGGCTTCTCGATCTTCCGCTTCTAGATTTGGGAACTTCTCTTTGACGATTTTGCCCATGCGAACTTGGGTTAGTTCTTCCGGCACCAATTCTTCATCAAACAGGCCACGCTCGATCGCTGGCTTATCTTGGACAAAGGCCGTCACCAGTTCGGTCAAGTCTTCGCGGCAGATGCGTTCGGCTTCCGGGCTCTTGGGTTCGGCTAATCCCTTAATTTCCATTTGAATCAGGCCTCTCTCTGGATTGATGCCCACGTTGCACTTGCCAGGATTGTAACCATCTTCTCCATAGTCGAAACCGGGTGTTGGTTGATTGTCGGGGCGCTTGGGTTTGAACTCGAAGCGCGGCGCGAGCACTTGCTCCATCAGTAGGCTAGCTGCAATGGCTTTGAGCGTGTCGTTCACCGCCTCGGTGACGGCAGATTCGGCGGCATCCGGCTCGGCAATCAGGTTGGTGAACCGAGCGCGGGTTTTCCCTGGTGCATCGCGGGTGGCGCGACCGATAATCTGAATAATCTCTGTCAAACTGGAGCGGTAGCCGATCGTCAGGGCGTGCTCGCACCAGATCCAATCAAAACCCTCTTTCGCCATGCCGAGGGCGATGATGATGTCCACACGATCGCGATTGTTCTTCTGGGTGGGGTCTTTTAGGGCGGTGGCGACTTTATCCCGTTTGGTGGGGTCGTCGTCTACGAGATCGGCAATCTTGAGGATCGTGCCGTCGGCGGTTTTGACGAGTTGAAATCCCGTCTTGGGATCGGTGCCTTGCCATTCGCCCAGTTCCTCGATGATGTGCTCCACCTCGCGGATCTTGTCCTTCGTACTTTCGCGGGAGTTGACGTTGGGAATGTGCAGGATGGTTTTCTCTTTGGGGTTTAGCACCTGCACGATTTCGTCGGTGTAGCTACCCGCGTAGAAGTAGTAGCCGATGTCGAGTTGCTTCAGGTATTGGTAGCCGTTGAGCTGTTCGTAGTAGGTGTAGGTGACGGTATCGAATCGGGATTCGTCTTCGGGGTGCAAGACGGCTTCGGCATCGCCGCGAAAGTAGGAGCCGGTCATGGCTATGATGTGGGTTTTGTCGCGGGCCATGAGTTGGCGGACACGATCGCCCAGCTTGTTGTCTGGGTTGGACGAAACATGGTGAAATTCGTCTATGGCGATCAGGCGATCGTCTAAGATTTCGATACCGAATTTGTCCACGGCAAAGCGGAATGTGGCGTGAGTGCAGACCAGAATCTTGGCACCGCTGGCTAGAAACTTCTGCACCGCGCCCACTTTGCCGCCGTCGTTTCCCGGTGCGTCGCAGAGATTCCACTTCGGCTCAACTTGCCAATCGGCCCAAAAGCCAAACTGACTCAGCGGCTCATCGTGGAAGCTGGAGCCGATCGCCTTTTCTGGCACGACGATGATAGCTTGTTTGAGGTTTTGGTTCTCTAGTTTGTCCAGGGCGATGAACATCAATGCCCGACTTTTGCCGGAGGCGGGGGGCGATTTGATCAGGAGGTATTGTTCGCCGCGCTTTTGGTAGGCGCGTTCTTGCATCGGGCGCATACCGAGGGCGTTGGGGCGGGTTGAGGTGCCATCCTGGGCGTAGGTGACGGAAACTGAGGGAATCGCGATCGGTTTGCTCATCGGAATTTTTTTAGATATTTTTCTGCTAGAGCTGGTTTAAGAGTTCTGTGGGGGAATAAATGGGGAGGTTGCTACCAATGAAGTCTTTCCGATCGCGGGTGACGATTCCATCAAGTCGAT
Organism: Microcoleus sp. B4-C1; assembly: GCF_036705285.1. NCBI lineage: Bacteria > Bacillati > Cyanobacteriota > Cyanophyceae > Oscillatoriales > Microcoleaceae > Microcoleus > Microcoleus sp. B4-C1. The sequence goes on from NZ_JAUBUC010000012.1 coordinate 17,052, forward strand.
TGAGGGTCGCGCAGGCGAGTTGGATGCTGTCTTCAAAGTCTTTCAGACCAAGGCTGAGAGCAGTTTCGACGGTCTGGCGATCGACAGCACAAAATCGGAGTCCAGTTAGTAGCCGATGAATGGCAGCAAGGGCGACTTCACGACCTTCGGTTTTACGGATGATGTAGAAAATATTGGTGATGGTGGTTGCGGCGATATAGCCTTCTAAGTTGCCCCGTTCAATTTGCTCGAAGAGGGCGATCGCGGTTTCGACAAAGGGTTCCCGTTCCAGGATTAGGTCTAGGACAATGTTGGTATCAATGAGAATTTTCACGGGATGGCTTACTGGTATTTTTGGGTGAGATAGTCGGTATATTCTGCTTGTATGTCATCCTCGTTTGGGGCTGAACCGGGACGTTTGGCGATGCCCCGGAGTCCGGTGAGAGTGCCGGGGGGGATAGTTTGACGGGGGGAGAGTTTTTTTTGGTGGAGGAATTCGGCGAAGTTGAGGACTTCGTTGATTTGGCTTTCTGGGAGAGTTTGGATAAGCTGGTAGAGTTTTTCGGCGGCTGTCATGATTTTTTGGGGATGGATGAATTTTTACTTTTATTATGGCTGAAGGGTCTAGGGCTTAGTTTTACCTTTAGCAGGCTTTTTCGGGGGGCGTTTGCTGGGGGTCATTTTGGTGTATGGCTCGAAGAGATTTTCGAGGCGTTCGGTGTCGTTTTGAAGTGGCGATCGATGTAGATGCGATCGTGTAGCGACTTCTTTGGGGTAGCGTGGTCTGCGCGGAGGTTGGGGGGCATGGTTTCGGGGTGACTTCCATTTGCTTTTAAGCACTTAAATCCTTCATTCATAAGGGTTTTAAGCTTTGGAGCTTCGTCATGTGGATTTGCATTTAAGCACTTTTACGCCCAAAAAGGGAGGTAACGACTCTGCTCTAGCTAAGCTAACCATTAGAATCAATATCGCCCATGACAGCAAGCGCCAACTTAAACTTAAGTTCTTCACTGAAATCTTCCTCGAAAATAAGAGACTCAATCAGTTCACATAAAAACTCTTTAGAAATTTTTCCTTCTGCTATCCAGACGGCGATATTTTCCATTTCTAGGACAAACTTTATTACCACAAAATCGTAACCATTGAGCTTTAGAAAATAAGCTCCCAATGCAATACTAGAGCGTTTATTTCCATCATTAAAAGCATGAAACTTGTTGACAGCAAAAACTAGGTGAGTTAATTTGTGGTGAATCTCAGGATAATAGAGATCGTTTTGAATATGTTCTAATGCGCTCTCTAGTAGACTCGGATTATTAGAACCCGGAAAGCCGCCTGAGTTTTCGATAATCCAATCATGCAGCTCGATCGCATAGTGAATGTCAAAGTAAAAAAAATCTGCTGCCATAACTTACCGATCCTTCAATCGCTTAAATACAGCCAAAAGAGCCGGATCGGAAAGTTGCTCTTCTAAAGAACGGCTGGTTTCTCCTAAAAATTTATCAAAGTCGCTCTCTGGAACACTTTGGATATAGGCTTCTAATTGTTGATGCAGAGCATCCCGAAACCCTAGATCGCGACTGGCCATTTTGATGCGGGCATCTTCAATAATGGGTTTTAGATAGGGGTTTTCCTCTGCCGCTTCCAATAGCGAATCAACCTCTTTTTGTTTCAGCTTTCGTCCCAGCTTTTCTGACTCGGCTTTCAATTCTGCTGCCAAACCATTCTCTAGACTGGCAATGGCGATGAGAACTTCGGCATACATGGTATCACGGGGACAATCGTTTTTACCCAGGCTTAATATCTGCTTATATTCTTCGGCTTTCTCTCGGAAAACAATCTGATACACTTTGTTGGTGTAAATGCCATACTTAAATTTACCCATGTCGAGGTAATTATCAAGGGCATCGGTAAAGGTTTTACGATAGCTAAATTCTTGATAGACTGCTGGTAAGTAATTGTTATCTCTCTGGTTAATGTATTTGGTATGTCCGCCTGCCCGTTCTGCCATTACGTCAATGACGATATCTAAGATGCGCGATCGAATTGCACGGGCTCGATCGCTCTCCACTAGCACCATTGCTAGATTTAGAGTCGCCCGGAAGGTGAAAACCCCTAGGACTGTGGTTTTGGTACCGTAATCAGTTACGGTAGCATCCATCAAAGTCTTGAACTCTCGAAGTTTCTGACCTCGTAGCACCCTATAGCCATTAGTCTTCAGCTCATCGTTGTGACTGGATAGATACTTTTCAATTGTACTTTCGCTGATACCGAAAATTTCAATCAGTTGTTGTTTGGTAAATAGCAGTTCTTCATCATAGTAAGTGCCTCCTAATCCTAAGTATTCTTCTATTTTTTCTAGGGCATAGCGATTGTTGAGGATATTTTGGCGATCGAGTGGCGATGAAGTTAAATCTTTTGCCATCATCATTTTTCTCCTTTGGTTTTACGTTTGGCGGACTTTTTTGGCAGTGCTGGTTGACTGGTCATTTTTGTGTACAATTCAAACAGTTTTTCGAGGCGTTCGGTGTCGTTTTTGAAGCGGCGACCAATGTAGATTCGTTCCAGGATTTCGTCGTTACGATCGTGCGCTTCCCTAACCAGAGGGAATTCGGTATCCATACGATCGCGATCGTACATATCGGCGATCGTGGCTGGGAAATAGTGCTCTCGCGCTAGCAGGATATCTTCGGCGCAGCGGGTGAGGTCGGCTTTGTTTTGGTCGGTGAGGGTGGGGACGGGGAAGGTGTTCCAGCCGAGGGTGTTGGAGTAGCGAAAGTCTGTTTTTAGCTTGCCGCAGACGGTGGCGATCCAGACTAGGTGCAGGCGGGAGGCGATCAGCGCCATGTTCCAGAGGGGGGCATCGTAAAGGGCGAAGGCACTATCGTTAATAATAAATGAAGAGTCAAGAATACCTACTGGCAGAAATGAGCGGTTTTCTGAGGAATGCCTAGGTACGATGAAGCTCCATATCCTAGCTTCTTCTATATCACGAAATTGATGTGCACGTTCTGCTAGCTTTCTTGCACTCTCATCACAACTTGCAAGACGATTAGCTCTATTTTTCTGTACTCTATCAGCAATAAACGGAATAGACTTTGCTGCGCCAATATCCACATCTCTGATCCAAAGGCAGTGACGAGATGTTCCATTGATATAGTCATGACTACCTGCAATGGGTCGCAAGTATCGGGAAATCGCCTCAGCATCTTCTACAGGTATGTCATCTCGGAGCACAAAAAGATATCCGCCATCAACCGGTTTGTTCCCATAAGTCATTTTCTCCACAAGGGAAATTGGTTCTCGTCTCGATTCAACAAATACGTTTGACGCAGCTACCAAATAAGCATTAATGTTTTCAGCTTCCTTCGCGATCGTCTCACCGTTATTCTCAACGGAAATCAAATATCGAACTTTATCAACGTGATTGGAAATCCCAACAATAACTACAGTTACCCCAGCGTTATGACTCGCCAGATTCGCCCACTTGAAAGATGTGTGAGCGAAAGCAATCTCGTGTCCTGTTTCAAAAATTAGCGGCCATAGAGTCGGAACTTGTTGGCCCTGACAAATCGAATTTGTGGATACAAAAGCAGCAGCAGATGTCGTTTGCATCCCATAATCCGCTGCTTTCATAAACCAGCCAGACACATAATCAAGTGACTTCCACAACTTGGTACGTCCATCGAAAACAAGCTTTAGATCATCCTTCTGCTCTTTCGATTGCCAAGTAGAACCCAAATAAGGTGGATTCCCACAAATATAGGTTTCTCCGCCCTCATTCTCAAAATCAATCTCCGCCACTTCCCGCATCTCGCCAAACAAATCCAAATCCTCGCGCTGCACCTTCACCCCCGTCCCCGTCGGCGGACAAAGACTCAACCAATCCAACCGCAACGCATTCCCACAGGTAATCCAGTTATCATCCTTCAGTGGCAAAAACTCCGCCAGCGCCAACTTCGGCCCCCGATACAACACATCACATTGATACTCCGCAATAATCAACGCCAACCGCGCAATCTCACAGGAAAAGTGACGCAATTCAATTCCCCGAAAATTCGTCAGCGGAATCTCAGACTTGCGATCGCCCTCACCCCGAAGACGATTAATCTCCGCCTCAATTTCCCTCATCTTCTTATACGCAATCACCAGAAAATTCCCCGATCCACAAGCCGGATCGAAAACCCGAATTCGCGCTATCCGTTGCCGCAAATTCAGCAACTTACGGGCATTCTCCCCCGCCGCCTCCAATTGCTCCCGCAAATCCTCCAAAAACAGCGGATTCAACACCTTGAGGATATTCGGCACACTCGTATAGTGCATCCCCAACGCACCCCGCTCCTCATCATCCGCCACCGCCTGAATCATCGACCCAAAAATATCGGGATTAATCTTTGTCCAGTCCAGATTGCCAACATGAAGTAAGTACGATCGGGCAATCTTGCTAAAACGCGGCACCGCCACCCCACCCGAAAACAGCCCTCCATTCACATAGGGGAATCTATCTGCCCAATTCCGAATCTTCGCCGCCTCCCGATCCTTAAGCGGCGTACACATCGCCCGAAACATCTCCGACAGCACCTCGTGCGTATTCGACGAATCACTCGCACTCATTTGTTCGATGGTGGCAGTGAAGAGGGCATTGCTGTGAAAGATATTCGTATCCTCGGCGAAGAAACAGAAGATTAGTCGCGCCATGAAGTGATTTAACGCTTCCCGGCGATCGGCCTTGTCCCACTCCGGGTTCTCCTTCAGCAGCTCGACATACAGGCGGTTGAGGCGCCCCGTAGCCTTGATATCAAAGGCATTCTCCCGGATCTGCTTGACTGTCGTAATGCCCGCCAAGGGCAGGAAAAAACCGAAATGGTTGTGAAAGTCCGGGTAATCGCAAGCGACTATCTCCCCATCAGCGAGGTTTTCCGCCTCAAAACTTTTGCCATCGGTGGCCAGGATAAACTTAACCTTATACCGAGCCGTCGCCGCACTATCCCGCAACGCCGTGAGGGTGTTTGTCACCTCGCCTTCCGGGCAAACCTTCACATGAATATTGTTACGCTGGAGCACGCCACCGAGATCCGATTGGTTTGAGCCACCGCTTTTGCTTTTGAGCCGCTTGAGAGTCGTCGGCTTGTTACCAAAGGCTTCGAGGAAGGCAAAGGGGAACTCTTCCGAGTCAAAGGGCGCTTCAGCCAGCCTGGAAACTGCTTCTTCGATTTCGACTGCATTCATACTTCGACCATAGGTAGCTCAGGGGCGGTAGCTCAGAGGTTCCATTATCACCTCATAACGCAATTTTGGATTTTACCTTGATTTTCGATTATGGGGGTTGCGATCGCAGCGTTTTGGGGTGGAGGGCGATCGCCTACATCTTTCTTACTCCCCATCAGCATTTCCCTTCATCGAAGGTTAGGTGCTGTAGTGAGAATTAACTAACAGCTACAGCCTCCCCCAAAGGATGCTGCTCTAAAACAGCTTTCAAATACTTCCCAGTATAAGACCTCTGATTTGCCGCCACATCCTCCGGCGTCCCCGCCACAATAATTTCGCCGCCCTTATCTCCCCCTTCAGGCCCCAAATCGATCGCCCAATCGCAGCACCGAATCACATCTAAATTGTGTTCGATTACCAAAATTGAATTCCCCTTATCCACCAATCTTTGCAGCACATTTAACAAATGGTGAACATCATAAAACGACAAACCAGTCGTCGGTTCATCGATCAAATAAAGCGTCTTCCCAGTAGCGCGGCGCGACAGTTCCGTTGCCAATTTTACCCGCTGCGCTTCGCCTCCAGAAAGCGTCGGCGCCGGCTGTCCCAACTGAATATAACCCAAACCAACATCAACCAAAGTTTGCAGTCTGACGCCCGCCCTGGGAATATTTTTAAACATCTCCAAAGATTCCTCTACGGTCATGTTCAAAACATCAGAAATCGACTTGCCTTTGTACTTCACTTGCAGCGTTTCGCGGTTGTACCTTGCACCCTTGCAAACCTCACACTGTACGTAAACATCCGGCAAAAAATTCATCGAAATCACGTTCACGCCTTGGCCGCCGCAAGCTTCGCACCTTCCCCCTTTCACGTTAAAAGAAAACTGCCCCGCTTTGTAACCTCTTGCCTTCGCTTCAATGCTTTCGGCAAATAAATCCCGAATCACATCAAAGACTCCCGTGTAAGTAGCGGGATTAGAGCGCGGAGTACGACCGATGGGAGATTGATCGATGACAATTACCTTATCAACCACATCATCGAGAGAGCGTTCCCCTTTAGTTTTTAGGGCGTCCATATCGGGTGGTAAAGGCACTTTTTTGGTGATATAGTGTTGCAGCGACGGGTACAACAATTCATTGATTAAAGTTGATTTTCCCGAACCGGAAACCCCCGTCACGCAGACGAGTTTTCCGAGGGGAATTTCCACATCGATATTTTTTAAATTGTTGCGCGTCGCATTTATGATTGAGAGAGCTTTGCCGTTGCCTTTTCTTCTTTCATTAGGGGTTTCAATTACTCGCTTTCCCGACAAATAAGCACCAGTCAAAGATTCCTCTGCCGCCAGCAAATTTTCTAAGCTTCCTTGCGAGATAATTTTGCCGCCGTGCACGCCAGCGCCGGGCCCGATATCGACAATGTGATCGGCCGCTCGCATGGTTTCTTCATCGTGTTCTACGACAATCAAAGTATTGCCTAAATCGCGCAATTTTGTTAAGGTTTGCAGCAGGCGAAAGTTGTCTCTTTGGTGCAGTCCGATGCTCGGTTCGTCCAAAACGTAGAGAACGCCCGTCAAACCAGAACCGATTTGAGTCGCTAGCCGAATTCGCTGCGCTTCTCCGCCAGAAAGCGTCATTGCTGCGCGGTCTAAAGTCAAGTAATCTAACCCGACATCGAGCAAAAATTGCAGCCTTGCTTTGATTTCTCTCAGGGCTAAATCGGATATTTGGAATTGCCGATCGCTCAATCCCAAATTATTTACTCTTTCGCGGCATTCGCGAATCGAAATACTGGTTAAATCTACAATTCCGTACTGTCCCAACCGCACCGAAAGCGCCTCGGGTTTCAAGCGTTTGCCCTGACAAACCTCGCAAGAGCGATCGACCCGATACTGTTCCAACTTCTGCTTGATCAAATCAGAACCAGTATCGTCGTACTGGCGCTGCAACATGGAAATTACGCCATTAAAATCTCTCCTAAAATCAGTGCTGCCGTCGCGCTTTTTACTTTCTGCGCTGCGCTTTTGCTCATTGCCGTACAAAATTACCCGCTGGTGTTCGGGTCTTAATCGATACCAAGGAGTGTCGATATCAAACCCGCAAGTATCAGCAATACTGCAAAGCAAAGAGAGATAATAGGAATTGTCTTTGTCTGACCAAGGCGCGATCGCACAATAAAGAGGGGCTTTCTCGTCGGGAACTACCAACTCCGGCGCAAAAGTCCGCAAACTCCCCAAACCGTGGCAGTTTTGGCACGCGCCGTAGGGCGAATTAAACGAAAATAACCGAGGGGAAAGTTCCTCCATTACCGCGCCGTGTTCGGGACAAGCAAAGTTTTCGGAAAATACGATCGGCCCCTGTGGTTGGGAATTTTCTTCTGTCGGTAACTCTTCAATAATCGCAATCCCCTCAGAATGGCGCAAACAAGTTGCCAGAGAATCAACTAAACGTTCTTCTAAACCGGGTTTTTTAATTAACCGATCGACAACTATCTCGATATTGTGCGTATGATTTTTATCTAATTCGATATTTTCCGAAAGTTCTAAAATTTCTCCGTTAACTTTGACGCGAATAAATCCTTCCGCAGCTAAACTCGACAATAATTTGCGGTGAGTGCCTTTTTTTCCGCGCACAACTGGTGCCAGAAGGTGAAAGCGAGTGCCGTCGGGAAGTGCCATGACTCGATCGCACATTTCATCAATTGTCTGCGGCGCAATGCAGCGATCGCAAATCGGACAGTGCGGTTCGCCGGCTCTGCCGTAGAGCAATCTGAGATAATCGTAAATTTCTGTAACAGTGCCAACAGTCGATCGCGGGTTATGAGAAGTTGACTTTTGGTCGATCGAAATAGCCGGACTCAAGCCCTCGATCGCGTCCACATCCGGTTTGTCCAACTGTCCCAAAAACTGGCGCGCGTAGGCGCTGAGAGACTCCACGTAGCGGCGCTGTCCCTCGGCAAAAATTGTATCGAAAGCGAGGGAAGACTTGCCAGAACCGGAGACACCAGTAAAAACGATCAGGCGATCGCGCGGCAGTTCCAGATCGATATTTTTCAGGTTGTGCTGTCTCGCACCGCGAACCCGAATCGTATTTTGGTTGTTAGAGTGAGAATTCGTCACATTATGCCCGTTGCGGGATGCACTTGGCTGGCTGTTTGAGGTTTCGGCGCGTTGGGACATGAGAGTAGTGCAAAACAGTGCTTAACCATCTTAGCGCTGCCGATCGAATAGCTGGCATCCAAACTCAAGAATATCAAAGAATTGTCAAATAAGTTTCCGTCGGCCCGTCGGGCAAAACCTTCAATCTTTGATTTTTCAAATCCACTTCAATTCCCAGCGCTTCCATCGGAATCACGCCTAAAAGTGGCGTTTTCCCCTCTGGCAATTCCAAACACTCAAAAGTCCCTTCGCGCCCGCACAGAGAAATCGAAGCATCCCGAAAAATCCTCGCCTCACTAATACCGGTGGCTGTTTCCACAACCACTTGCTTGAGGATTTTCAAACCCAGTCTGGCGATGACATCTTTAGGCAAACACAAAGTTGTCGCGCCCGTATCCACCAAAACATTTTCTAGAGTAACAGACCTGACTTGCTCGATGGGAATCAGATTATCTTCTGCTTTCCCTTCATCCAGCCGATTCGTAATTACTAGGGTTGTGATAACTTTTCCCATTAGGGTTTCCGTAGTTGTTTCCATTACGTTCAAATTATCATAAATTGCTGCTTTAATTTTAGCACATATTTCCACATATTGTAAGGCGATGCACTCCCGATTCTGCACCGCCAAACTTGACGAACATCTCTGACTACTTTATCAAATTATTGTACACCAATAAACTTATGAGTTTGCAAAGATAACCTGTAACTAGGATTCTGTTTCAGCAAGTCCAATATAATGGGAATTGCTGAATTTTTAGAGTTCCATTCTGGTTGCAAGAAAACGGGAATATTCACATTATTTTCCAAATGCTTGTGATAAAATTCAACTTCTTCGCCCGTGCTAATCACCAACTTAATTTCATTAGCTCTAGTCCAAAAAAGCTCTTGCACCGGATATTGAGGATTGACGTGTTCTTTAGGAGAAAGAGTAATCCAAGCCTGCGGGGAAACATCCTGCCAGCAAGCACCCGAAGTTTCAATACTCACCTGCTTGTCAGCTTCTAACAAAGCTTCAACTAACTCCGGCAAATCGCCGTGTATAAAAGGTTCGCCACCAGTAATGACCACCCTCGGAGACTGCAATTGAGCGAGCAATTGGGCGATCGACTGCGGTACAGACGGCAAACCTTTGCCCCCATTTTCGTAGCCTGTGTCACACCAAGGACACCGCACAGGGCAACCGGCCAATCTGATAAAATCAACTAAAGTCCCCGTCCAGTAACCTTCGCCTTGAACAGTACACTGAAAAGTTTCGTGAATTGGTAATTTTAGTTGTAAATTAGACACCCGAAGTTACGCCTCAAATCAATTAATTACGTTGTTTAGATATAATATTCTTAAATTGTTATTTCTTCGCGGTTTGCAGCAAATAAAAACAGTCCTGAACCTATAAACGGGGTTTATGAAAAAAAATTATCCGTTTTATCCTAAGCAATCCGGTTTCTTCATAGCTTTGGTATGAGTCCCTTAAAAATCCACCACAAACCGCAAATAACTCTTTAATTATGCTGTTCAGGTTCCATCAGAGTAGCCCAACGGCGTTTTAGGGCCAAAGTCAGTCCGTCAGCAATGGGGACAACACTGAGAGTAACTCTGGGATCGTTACGCAATTTGTCGTTAAAAGTACGAATGGCGAGGGTGCTTTCGTCTTGTACTTGAGGATCGGCAACTCGTCCAGACCACAGAACATTGTCAATTACAATTAAACCGCCATTGCGTACAAGTTGCAGCGATCTCTCAAAATAAGCCTCATAATTTTCTTTATCGGCGTCGATGAAGGCAAAATCAAACGTTCCAGCTTGTCCCTCGGCTATTAGTTTGTCGAGAGTATTTATTGCTGGGCCCAACTGCAAAGAAATCTTATTAGCAACGCCCGCAGCTTCCCAATAGCGTCGTGCGATCGCAGTATATTCCTCGCTGACATCGCAGGCAATAATTTGACCGTTAGGAGGCAGTGCTAAAGCTACGCACAGCGCACTATAACCAGTAAAAACGCCAATTTCTAAGGTTTTGGTGGCTCCCATAAGCTGCACCATGAGCTCCATAAACTGACCTTGTTCGGGAGCAATCTGCATCATCCCCATAGGATGCTTAGCAGTTTCTTCCCGTAGTGAAGCCAGAATATCTGGCTCCCGCAGAGAAATAGATAACAGATAATCGTAAAGTTGATGTTCTAGGCCAAGAGTTGAGTTCGCCATTGGTTTGTCCTTGCTGCTCACTTTTGATTTTAGATTTTAGACGCCCTGTTAATGGAAATCGGAGAATGTAGAGTTAATTTAGGCACCTATTTTGCTGTGGCTGAGGGCAGGTTGCAGTAGCACTGTCTCGGTTACACAGAGGAAACTTGCAAAACGCGCGCTCTACTTCCAAATCAGTTTATCAGGAAATTGGGTTTAAAACCCCGTCACTTCGGCTACGCTCAGTACATCGCCTTCTAGGGCGGCTTTAATTTCTTAAATCCATTCCTAAAAATCAGGAATTGCTGGTATTGGTAGTATACTAAAATCGTCAAGGTTAAACTCCTTTACCATCGTGAAACAGTTAAGACACACTTTTAGGTATAAACCGGGGGACGCAGAGCGGCGAAAACTCTTAAAACAGCTAAAGGATCAACGCATCCTTAAACCAGTAAAAACAAACAATTTCTTGATTTGTTAAGTAGGGTAGGGCATACCCAAACTCGCTTGCTTGTATCCTAGTACGCTTTTGGAGATAGACCCTCTGGGGTAACAGTGAATTAGACTCGTCAATTTGTACTATTGTACGGTTGAAAGGTTTAAGGACTGCCGCAAGGACATGGTGCTTAAAGGTCAGTCGATGAATTAAGAATCCCCACGCCTTTAGGCTGGGGAGTGTCAACTCAGCCACAGGTGATTTAGCAGATCTGAAAAATAAAAGTTGAGAGAGGGGATGGTTTCCAGATTGCTGCGTTCCTCCCCATGCGTAACGCCGTGAGTGATACCACTTCTCAAAAAAATGCCACTGTAGACAAGCTGCACAGCCAAACATAATCAGTTATTCCTAATCTCAAATCTTAAATAGAAATCCTAAATCAATTGCAAACACATTGGGCTTCCCCAATTCTGATGAAGTTGGTATTAATTAAGATAAATTTTGGTGACTCATTTAGAATTGCTAAATTTCAACTTTCTAATGGTATGAGTTGGGGAGACGGTGACTTCATCCCGCTCACTAATCGCCAATGATTCATTATTTATAACTTATGCACTCCTCACAAACCAACCGTTTCATTTAACTATTATTGATGGGTTAAAGCCCGTGTATTTTTCTTAAAAAAACCCGGCGTTTGGAAACCCTTGTGTCCCAGAGTATTACTAATCACTAATAAACTGGGTTCAATAGGACGATTTCTTAACTGTCACAGCTTATTCCTCCACACCTAAACAACATACCCACAATCAAAACAACATTCTACGATTGAGGTAGAGCAAGTATTTGTGGAAAAAAACAGGTTTTTCGCCACTCTTGCCCTGCATTGTTACTCATAACTAATAAACCGGGATTAATAGGACGCTCACTTAACTGTCACAGTTTATTACTCCAGACCTAAAACACCTACCCACAATCAAAACAACATTCCACCAAGGCATCGCTATGTATTACACTTTCGCAGGTTTTGGTGCCGCCACAGGCATATTTTTACTGCTAGTTTTTGCCATTCTGCAATGGCTGCACGTCTCGGCCGGCAGTTTTATTGATTGGGTAATTGCCATTGCTATTTTTGAATGGCTGTTGCTGATAGTTACAGTTCCCTGGAATATCCATTTTGAAGCTAAAGAAGTTTTAGCGCAAGCCGCAGAATCGACTAAAAAAAACATTGCTGTCGATCAGGAACAAGTCAAATACGTTACTGTATTAGTTAGCCGATCGCTCTTTGTGGCGATCGCACTTCACCTGTTTAGCGCGATCGCACTTTACGCCCTAGCCGCCGCCGGAATTAGTGCTATTGGCTATCTCAGTTCCGGTGCGGCACTGCTGTTAACTGTACTGCGTCCAGCTATCCGAGGTTATCAGTATTTAGCCCAAAGGCTGACAAGTATCCGCCGCCAATTTTTGCACCCCCGTGAAGATATTGTCGAACTCCGCAGCCGCTTTGCACAATTAGAATCGACAGTTAAAGATTTGGCCAATCAAATAAGTTCAGACAATCCGAATTCGTGGGTGGCTGTCCAAAATCGGGAACGGGAAGCTATCAGAAGAGAATTAACTACTGTATCCGCATCTCTACAATCTTTGCAAGCGACCAATCAGGCAGAGCACACTAAACTGAGAAGAGATGCAGAAAGTGCGATCGCCCAACTCACCGATGACGGACAATTTCTCAACCACGTCCGCGAAATCATCCGCTTCTTTAAAGAATCGTAAAGTCTGTTGACTGTTGACAGTTGACTGTTGTCTGTTGACAGTTGACTGTTGTCATTAGTTACCAATGCCCGATGCCCGATGCCCGATGCCCAATTCCCCATTCCCCATTCCCAATTCCCCATTCCCAATCTTTAGATAGATGCCAAATAGTCCCAGATAGTGAAAATTTAAATAAAAACATAATTTTATCAGTCTTCAGGAAGACTCCATCAAGGTATTTTCCCTAACAGCAATTTTTCGCAAACTATAACCAAAGATAGTTTGTGAATGAGCTAGCTTTGGCATAATATTTAAATATAGCGCAAAGACCTTTTTGAAAAGATAACTCAGGAATAAATCATGACTAATCGCCAACCAATACCCCCCAAAGAAGAAGTTAGCAAATCAACACCGACCGACGAACAAATCGAAGCCAATATGGAAGCCCCCCACTACGACAGGGGCATTACTCCTGCGGAGACAGCAGCGCGGCAAGAACGGGAAGGCGCTAATTTCATGCACACAACCACGGAAGGGAAGCAGAAAAGTGCAAAAACTGATGACCAAACCGATGACGAAAGCATTCACACCACAGATGGTTATACAGTAGATCAAGAAGGTCTGGTTAACAATTACGCGATCGAACCGGAAATGTACATCAACGAACCGGGCGATTTGAGAGCAAAAGAAGAAGCCGAAGCCGCAGAACGCGCTCAAATTCTCGCAGAAATCAAAGATAAAAAAGGCGAGGAAGGAAAACTGACAATGGATGCAGACACCCGCGGCAAAGGGCCGGGCATTATCTAGATTGTGTGGTAGTTGCGTTTCAGCGCGCGAGGTTGCAACTACTGCAAAGCACAGGGGCGGGTTTTTATAGTTCCGGCAATTATCGATCGATATTTCCGGTAAAACCTGCCCCTATTTTGTTTTACACATCTGTTTTTTGAGTTGAGAGTTTACATCGTACATCTTGCACCAAGATCAATAATCCTTTATTGGGCGGGCAGGACGCCCAACCCCTACTCCCCACAAGAAAACTCATTTTTTGTGGAACAGGCATCTTGCCTGTTCTTGAGAATGGTGCAAGATGTGAGTTACATCGTACACCTATCAATTACCGTATCAATCGGTCAGTTTTCACACCCAGCTCAAAAACGCCTTAAAATTCCTCAAGCTTTAACATTTTCCCTCAGCCAATTAAACTTAGCCTCAGCTAGCGCCAAATTTTCCAGGACGTTAGGATTGATATCCTCTCGTTCAAATTCTGGTTGATCTAATTCAATATTGCGACCATATTCTATATGTCGGATCGTACCGCGCATCCTGTCTGCCAGACACAGTGAAATTCCATAATAAAACCGGGAAGCAAAGCCCATATCGTTTTGAAGTTTGATGACTAACTGCCGCCTAGGAATTGCCAGCAAGTGAGTTTCTTCGATCGCCTTTACCGTTGCTAAAGGAGGGCGAGCGTCAATGAAAGAGACTTCTCCCACCAGTTCTCCGCTGGCTATTTTAGCGAGTTCTCTAGTCCGCTCAGCCTCGATTAAAACGCTCAAACTCCCCTTCAAAACAATGTAGAGCGCATCTATCTGCCTCCCTTCATGGATCAAAATCCCCCCCGGATCTAGAACTTCCTTTTTGCCTTTTTGAACGATCCAGTTGATATCGTCATTATTTAACTGGCTCAAAATAAAAAGTGCTTTTTTTCTGCTGCTGTCGGCCATAAGTTTTAGCTCTCGATCGCTTCTTATTTATATAAAATTTAGATGGCGTGCGATCGCAACTTCTTCCGAAGCAGCCCTCGCTTAATACATTTTTTTTATCCTGCCTAACTTCTTCGCAAAACCCATATCGGGCAGGCTTTGCCAATAGCAGATGAATCACGCTAAATCAGAATCTCTCAATACTAGCATTTGTTAAACAATCTTTTTTAACTCGATCGACCTGCCCAACATCCCGCGAAATGCCCGTCTCACAAGCAATTGGGTTCACCCGCCCAGCTTTGCTGCGGAATGGGGCGCGGTAGACAATGCTCCGCGCCCAGTATTGCTCACTAAATCGATCGCAAATCAGGATACCCGGCCAACATATCGTCAGCAGTCAGAGTGTCTCCGTTCGCTTGAGGAGTCCACAGCACCTCAACCGCCAGCAACTGCTCGCTCGATACTCCCCCAATCACACGCAAAGCTTGGCGCAAATCTTCAGAGTTTTTCACTGCTGGCAATTGTAATTTACCTTGAGTACCTACAATCACCGTCACCACAATAAATTCTCCAGGATCTGAATTCAAATCAGAAGCAACCAGCGCACCATCTTGCTGCAAACCTGGCAGGATATTGCTGCTCCCTGCTTGGCGGAGCTGATTGTTATAATTCGAGAGCGTTTCTTCAGTAAATTTACTGCGTTCTGCCAAAGAAAATTGATTAAACTTAGCTTCGGCTGCTTCCAAGCGAGTTTGCACAGATTCAGCGCCCGCGTAAACCCAGTATTCAGGATGCCGCAACAGCGCCAGAGTAGATTCTTGCAGCACTTGAGCACGACCTGCCGCTGTATCGGTATCCGCTTTGCGCGCTAGGGAGTCGAGTTCGGCTTGCAAACCGCGGGCCTCTGCTAGCAAGCCAACTTGCAAGCGGCCGACAGATACGGTGGTAGTAGGGGCGCTGTTGCCGAGTTCGTCAGTGCCACCCCCGGCGCGGCGGAAGCTTTGGACAAGGAAATTAGCAATCGAGATAAAAATCAAAATCGAGAACAGGCCGCCAAACCCGCCCCCAAAGCCAAAAAACGGCAGCAAGAACGGGAAACCGAAGCCACCTCCAAAGCCACCACCCGGATAGTAGCCCCCTCCCGACGGTGCGTAAGTGCGACTAGGAGACGAGTAACTGCGCGCCGGAGCTCTAAAAGATCCGCCCCCGATGCGTCCTCCGCTGCGGGCCGCCAGAGCTCCGTCAGCGTTACCGAGGGCTAGCGTCAGTACCAGACCGATCGCAAATAGTGATTTCAAAAGCGGTTTGATCTTTGAAATTAGTTGCTTGTACATAAGACCGTTACTATTCGATACATTTATAATTTACAGTCTATCCTCGCGAATGGGCAGCCTGGTTATAGGTATGAAGCCAGCGAGATATCCGTACTAGCCGATCCAAGAAGCAGCGTTATGGCTGTGTCTGGCAACGGGAAAGGCTAGAAATGACTGGCATTCCTGACTGCGAACAATGGACATCGCGGGTTTTACAGAAGTTTACTTAAGTCCACGGCGATCGGCCAACAATAAGCTTTAGACTTTTAAAGAAACGCCGCGAGTCCTAAAAAACAGGGCTTTATCTACCCTAAAAAAAACATTATGTTTCCAACTCACCGCCCCCGCCGCCTCCGCAACCATCCCCAACTCCGCCGGATGGTACGGGAAAATATCTTGACAACCAGCGATTTAATTTACCCCTTATTTGCCGTACCGGGGGAAGCTTTTGCTAAAGAAGTCACATCAATGCCGGGAGTTTACCAGCTATCGGTAGACAAAATAGTAGAAGAAGCAAAAGAAGTCTACGACCTCGGCATTCCCGCTATTATTTTATTCGGCATTCCCGCAGATAAAGACACAGATGCTACAGGTGCTTGGCACGACTGCGGCATCGTCCAAAAAGCGACGGAAGCAGTTAAAAAAGCCGTACCAGATTTAATCGTCATGGTCGATACTTGTCTGTGCGAATATACCAGTCACGGTCACTGCGGCTATTTGGAAGTCGGAGATTTAAGCGGCCGAGTCTTGAACGATCCGACACTAGAATTGCTGAAGAAAACCGCCGTTGCTCAAGCTAAAGCCGGTGCAGATATTATCGCACCTTCGGGAATGATGGACGGTTTTGTCGGAGCAATTCGCGAAGGATTGGACGGCGCTGGATTTGAAGATATTCCCATCATGTCTTACGCGGCAAAATACGCCTCAGCTTATTATGGCCCGTTCCGGGATGCTGCAGATTCTGCTCCGCAATTTGGCGATCGACGCACCTATCAAATGGACCCCGGAAACGGCCGCGAAGCTCTGAAAGAAATTGCTCTCGACATTGCCGAAGGCGCAGATATGCTCATGGTTAAACCCGCTTTAGCTTATATGGACATCATCTGGCGCGTGAAGGAAGCAACTAACCTGCCAGTTGCTGCTTACAACGTTTCTGGGGAATATGCGATGGTGAAAGCCGCCGCCCTCAACGGTTGGATAGATGAAGAAAGAGTAGTGATGGAAACTTTGACAGGATTCAAGCGTGCTGGTTGTGATTTGATTTTGACTTATCACGCCAAAGACGCCGCCCGCTGGCTGCAAAACTGATTCATTTGATTTGAGATTAGAGATTAAAGAATTGACTCCACAGCACAATCTTCGGGTGTTCTTGTGGAGTCAACACCTCTCTCGATAGATGATTTTTGAGCAATTAGGCAAGACACAAGCTATCGCTTACCTATAAACGACGCCTCGAAACCGGGTTTTTACCGTTTCAGTGGGCTGTAACTGAGATATTGTACCATTCTCAAGAACAGGCTTTCCGGCCTGTTCCACAAGAAAATTCACTCTTTGTGGAACAGGCCGGAAAGCCTGTTCATAAAAAGCTTATTGACAATGGTGCAACATTTCACTTGTAACGAAGTATTGCTATGAAAAAACCCGGTTTCTCTGTAGACAAACTCCCAACCCCTTAAAAATCAGTCATTCCCATCTAAAATCTCTAATCTCAAATATCAAATGGTATGAGTTCTAAGTTGGGAATTTTGAGTCAAAGACTTTTTTTCAAAATTTACCCCAAAAAGTATTAATGATCACCGAAATTAGTTAGAAAATATGTATGAATAAAAATAGTTTTGTAAATGGGGAATTCAACCATTGATCGTTCCCAAGCAAAATTAACTTTCACTCGTGTAAAACAGTAAAAGTAACACAGTTGAGATACAACTTCAAGGCAGATTGAGCATGACATCAACGACTAGGGATTCCAGTCACATTCAATTTTGTATAGGTCGCGATCGCGCCGACATCGTACAGATCCAAGAACTATTTAAAGCCGCCGCCTTTTGGGCGAGGGAACGCAAGATAGAAGATTGGGAAATTGCGATCGCCAACAGCGAACCAGTTGTTACAGTGTGGGACGGCTCACGGGCGATCGGCTTTGCCAGAGCCACCTCAGATGGCATCTATCGAGCTACCATCTGGGATGTCGCCATTCACCCGGATTACCAAGGTGCAGGACTCGGCCGCAAATTAGTGCAAACCGTCTTGAGTCACCCTCGGATGTGCCGAGTAGAGCGAGTTTACCTGATGACAACTTACAAACAAAGCTTCTACGAGCGCATCGGTTTTCAGCAAAACGCTAGCACCACAATGGTACTTGAAAATCAGCTTCTAGAAGAGAATCTCGAATTAGAAATTAGCAACGGCGAATTGCTAACTGCTAATTGTTAAATACTCACAAGATTGGCACCAAAATCTATAATATGTAGGGTGCGTCAGGGCGCACCTTACTCCCTATAAATTACCCACAATCAGGACACAGCAGTGCCCTTTCCCTACAATTATCGGCAATCAGGACATACCAGTGCCGTTTCCCTACAATTAATAGAGCGATAGCTATATTAAATCCGTTAGGATTGCAACGATCTAAATGGAGGACACGGCAGTGCCCTGTCCCTACAATGTTCTCTCCCTTCTCCCTTCTTCCTTCTTCCTTCTTCCTTCATCAGAAAGTTGCCAAAGGAATAGAACACTGAGTCCGGTTAAAATTGCACTCTTCGGACTCAGAAGGCACAGCCAGAACCTCCAACTTTCCGCTCATCAAACTTAAAAGAGTCTGATTCATCAATAACCTCATTCCAGAAGACACCTGAGAATTATCGCTGCTCTTGGTAATATCACACTCCAAATTGTGCTTCAGCAAATCCCAAGACTCGCTCCAAGCACTCACTGAACGCTGATCGTCCACCCAAATGTGAACGCATCCAGATTCCGGCGAAGAATGCGCCGAAACAGAAATACTCCCCTCCTCCATCTGAGCAACAGCAGTATCTACCAAATTGACTAAAACTTGCCTAAACCTCGGCAAATCTGCCAATACATAAATCCCCGGATCTGGCGGCAATATCTCCAAACGAATGCCGCGATTAGCAGCTTGCAAGTAAGTTAAATCATCAACCTCGTCAAAAACCTTAGCTAACTGAATCGGCTCAATATCCATCCTTTCAGTGCCGTGTTCAGTTTTAGCAACAGAGATAATTTCATCTATTAATTTCACCAGCTTGAGTGCCGCGGCGTGAGCTTGCTCGACAAACTCTCGTTCCTCAGCAGGATCGTCGCACAAATCTGAGAGAATTAATTGCAGCGTACCAATCATAGTGCTCAGGGGCGATCGCAACTCGTGAGAAGTTCGAGCCAAAAAACCCGCCTTAAATTGGCTCATCTCCGATGCCATCTGATAAGCCAATTGAGTTTGCTTAAGTTGCTCGGAAAGGGCATCAAACTTCTCTAAGTGAATTTCTTGAGGAGGTGGGGCCACTTTGGGCGCCGGTTCGGGCTGTTGCGAGCTTTTTTGCCGCAGGCGCCAAATCAAACTGCTTCCCAAACCCAGCCCCAGTCCCATACCTAAATATATAAAGTTGCTCCAGCCGATCGGCGCCATATTGCTTTGCCTTGGAGTTTAGCTTTTAGCATTCTAACTCGATCGCGCCTTGTCGCAATATTTCCCACTCGCTGCCCGTCCATTTAGCCACAGTCGAAGGCAAACTCGAAGCTGTTGTCGCTGTTGCTAATTCAGAAGGAACTAATGTCAAGACTTCGGGAAACTGAGCCTCAATTTCTGCCACCGACTCCAGAGGCGGCTGGCCGGATAAATTAGCACTGGTAGTAGCCAAAGGGCCTGTCTGCTCTAGAATCTTTAGGGCAAGGGGAAAGTTAGGCACTCGTACTCCGATTGTAGTCCGATCGATGGGATTGAGAGCCGCCGGGACTTTTGCCGAAGCCGGCAGCACCAAAGTTAACGCCCCCGGCCAATAGGATTCGGCCACTTGCTGCCACAACTTTAACTCTGCTGGACTTCCCTGCACGTAAGGCCACAAAGCCTGGGCCGATGCTGCCATCAAAATTAGCGGTTTGTCTTGACTGCGGCGTTTAGCTGCAAAAATCAACTCCGAGCGATCGGGACGCGCAGCCAAAGCGGGTACAGTATCTGTAGGAAAACTGACGATATGATTACCAGAAATTGCCCCTTGAACTAGGGAGTCGATCGAAACTTGTGTCATGCCATTTTAGATTTTAGATTTTAGATTTTAGATTTTAGAATTGCGGCATATTCTTGAAACCTAAAGACGGTACGCTAAGGCAAACCGATCGATTCCTGCTAAATCAGCAAATATCTGAACTCGATCGTAACTCCCGTGACTTTGCAGCATATCAGCTACCGCCGCTTCTTGTCCCGCCATCATCTCGACCAACCAAACACCCCCAGATTCTAAATAATCGGGAGCCGTTTCGACCAAATGCCGGATGCACTCTAACCCGTCCAAACCGCCGTCTAAAGCCTGATGAGGTTCATGCTTCAAAACTTCCGGTTGCAGAGTCAGCACCGTGCTGCTGGGAATGTAAGGGGGGTTAGACACCATGCCGCTAACGCGACCTTTGAGAAATTCTAGCGGTTCCC
Organism: Microcoleus sp. B4-C1; assembly: GCF_036705285.1. Lineage (NCBI taxonomy): Bacteria > Bacillati > Cyanobacteriota > Cyanophyceae > Oscillatoriales > Microcoleaceae > Microcoleus > Microcoleus sp. B4-C1. The sequence goes on from NZ_JAUBUC010000012.1 coordinate 37,434, forward strand.
ACCACGAACCTTGATAAAAATTAATTCGCGATGCAAAACCCAAATTCTCAGCATTCAGTCGAGCCACTGCCAAAGCTTCCGAACTGCAATCTACCGCATAAACCCTAGCATTTGTCAACGCAGAAGCTAAGCCGATCGCGATCGCCCCGCTGCCTGTCCCCAAATCCACCCAATGCGATTGGGCAAATTCTCCCCCCCGAAGCTGGGAGAAGTTTAAATCTTCTCCCCCCCTTAGTAAGGGGGGGTTGGGGGGGGTAGATTTTTGATTGATATTTTCTGCTTCTAAACGGCTTTTAACAGCTTCTACAGCCAAATCGATCAGCAATTCCGTTTCAGGACGCGGAATTAGCACCGCCGGCGTTACTTTGAGCGAAAAATGCCGCCAATGTGCAACTCCCGTTAAATACTGCACCGGCACCCGTTGCTGCAAGCGCCGCTGCCACAATTGAGCAAGTTCAGATAAAGACAACTTTAATTCTATTTTTGGCCAATCTTTAAACGACTCCAAACGCAGAGCCAACCTATCCAAACCTGCCAGCTCTTGCAGCAGCCAGTCGATTTCTGCTAGGGGAATGTCATGGGCGATCGCCTCTGTTTTAGCTTGATTCACCCACTGCCAAAGCTCTAAACCAGAAACAAACATAAGACTTTTTGGGAATTGGGCATCGGGCATCGGGCATCGGGAATTGGTAACTAATGACAACAGACAACAGTCAACAGTTAACTGTCAACTGTCAACTGTCAACTGTCAACTGTCAACTGACTAAATATTAGCGAGCTGGAGCCGGAGAGGCTGGAGCCGGCCGAGCTGGAGCCGGAGCAACCTGTGGATTTTGGCCCGCACCGGCAGGTTGGAGCGATCGCACAAATTCCAGCGACTCCCGCGACGGAATCAAAATCATTTGGGTCAAAAACGGGTCGTTTTCAGTACGCAAAGCTTCCAAAACGCTCTCCAAGTTCACCACCTCAATCTTAATTGTGGCAGTCACGTTGGGCTGCTGCTGCTTAAAACGATCGACCATACCCTGTAAATCCTCCTTGTTAAAAAACAAGGGAATCACCTCTTGCTGACCCCGCTGAATCGTCAAATAACCATTTTCTGCGCCGCCTCTTGCCAAAAACAGAGGTACACCGTTGAACTCATTAACTTGTTGACCAGTCTGCTGAAGTACAGTTTTAGCCGACTGCACCTGCTGTGGAGCCGGAACGAAAGCAAATTGCACTTCCTCCGGCTTACCTTTATTTGCTTGAGTGAGCTGATAAATTTCGCCCAGGGATACTGGCATCACGCGCACCGTGGCCGCCAACTGAGGATTTCTGGTTTTCAGTTGATCGACAAAAGCTTGAGCATCTTTCTGGCTGATGAAAATTCCCGCCACGGAAGCATTACCAGTTTGACCCTCACCCTGCTTAGGAACAGAAGCGATCAAGGGCGCACCCTGAGCGTCTGTAATCGTAAATACCGGCACCGAGCGCAATTTTTCCAAAATTTGCGGCTCCGGCAGTGCCAGTGCAGACATCTTGCCAATTGGGGAGGGGCCCAGCAGAGTGCTGCCGACAATTCCCAATATTGCGCCCAAACGAACTAATGATTTCATGTTTTTTCCATCAGGAGCGATCCTGAAACACATTAACGCAAAGACTCGCGCTTTCACACGATCGGCAAAAACTGCCTCAATTTGTTTTCATTTTGACGAAATGTAAACATCAGAGACAGTTCTGCTTCAATCTATTATTTAACATTGTCCGATCGGGATGACAGGATTTGAACCTGCGACATCCTGCTCCCAAAGCAGGCGCGCTACCAAGCTGCGCTACATCCCGGTGTTATAGTTAGCTAACCTCTAACCATTAACACACAAAACCGCTTGCTTGTCAAGCTTTATTAAATATTTAGCTCTCGATGGAGCTAAGGCGAAGTTTTTTTCAGGTTGTGCGGTTTGACGCCACCCAAAAACCGATACCACCCCCTGACTCCTATCGCGATCTGCTCAAATCGACTGACAATACTTGCACAGCTTTATAACTGCCCTGATGCCGGGATACATCCAAGCGTAAGTGAGGGCAGCGCACAGGTGCAGTCGGTGTTGGCAGCGTCAATATTGTATTGTAGATCCTCAACAAATCAACGCCGACCTGCACCTCGCTCGCTAATCAGGATACCAAAACATACCTTTAATCCCCTCTGGATCGGACATAAAGCCCAAATTGCGGTAAAAATCCACCACTTGAGGGTCAGCAAATAAGGTAATGTTGCTGATATCTTCACTGCGGAGTTTTTTAATGATGTATTTCATCAGCGCCTTGCCCATGCCTTTGCCCTGGTAGTCGGGATGAACTACCACATCCCAAAGCGTGGCATTAAAAGCATGGTCTGAAGTCGCTCTGGCGAAACCCACCAGCCGTCGCTGGCTGCCCCGCATCTCCCACATAGAGACGACTAGGAAGCTGTGCACAATAGCTTTTTTGACTTTACGCAGGGGACGGCGGGACCAACCCACTGCATTACAAAGTTCTTCGAGTTCGTAGAGGTCAATGTCCCGATCGCAACTGAAAAAGATGCGAGCGTTTCCGCTGGCGGGCTTGCGAAACGTTGGGGAAAGCGGATCGCCTAACCCAACAGCCACATCTTCCTCAAAATCCGCTGTTTGGGGTACAGAGGCAGACTCAGAACTACTAAATAAGTTTTTCCAAAAACCCATGCAGGCGCGGTTAAGGTAGTAGAAGTTGGACGACGAGAAAGAGAACCAGACATATAAACCCACTCCGATCGGCGTAGGATCAATTGCCGGTAGCCTCTTGAGGAACAGTTTACGGTACACTCATCTTACGCCGAAAACAGGGATTTGTCGTCCAACATTGAGTCTGCGCTTTTTTTATTCTGTCAAGTCTGGTAGAACTGTTCTGCTAGCCAGTGCCCAGACAACCCGCTTTTAAGGTAAAATTTGTTGCCGAACCAGGACAGAGGTATATTGGGAAATGCTTCTTTTGAGTGCCGCCGATCGCGCCGGAACTTATACCCTTGGTGGGAAATACCACTGGAATGGCGCAACGTGACATTCTCGTGATAAGTTCTCAGACCACGAATTTCTTGATGGTACAAGCCCCCGGATTTATCCGTGGAATCAATCCCAAATCGAAAATCGAAAATCCTCAAGCCCCCGCATTTATCCGTGGGGTCGCCTCTAAAATCTAAAATCTAAAATCTAAAATCGATTGACAGATTTGACTTTTGCTTTTAGTGAGGAGACGGGCACAATTTAAGTCGAATCGTCGAATCGAAAATCCCATTGCCATAAGGCATGGAAGAGTCAATACCTAGTATATCTCCCGCACCTTCTCCTCAATTATGGCTTCGGGTTTAAAACCATCTACACTAGAACTTCTCAAGCGCTTTAACCGAGCGTTTCCGCAGTTTTATGAGCAATTTGTCAGCAGCGAAATCCAGTTGCAAAACCTCAAATTAGCTTACCAGCTTTACAAAACTCGGCAAGCAGTCATCGAAATCCGAGCCGAAGGTAACAAAAGTGCCCTGCATTTTGCTTACCGGAACCAGTCTTTTCTATTGAGCGATATTTTTGGAGTGCTCGCGGCCTACGGGCTGACAATTCACAGTCTGAGTCTGTACGGTCAAATTTACCCCCCGATGCTGGTATTTATCAAATTGGTCGTATCTCGCGGTGGCAAGGTACTGGCAGATAAAACAGCAGAAAACGTCTGTAGAGCCGTTCGAGAGGCATTGGCGGGGCATTTTGAGGTTGAAGAGATGTTGGCGGTGGAATTTAATTTAGACGCGGGTTTGGAAGATGTGGCAACTGAATTCTACGTCGATCCGGTTTTCCACTTGCCAGCTTTGCTGATTGAAGCAGATAATCAGCCTGGACTTTTTTATAAAGTTATGTATGCCATCTGGCAAGAGGATTTATTGGTAGTAAATGCTAATTTGCTAGTTTGGCGGGGGCGAACTCGCCTGATTCTCTACTTGTTGGGGCCCAATGAAAGTTTAATTCCCGAATATCTGGGGCAAAAAATCGCTGAGGGGGTGCGACAAAGATTGCTAGGCGAGCGATTTTAGGGCAAGCTGCCGATGCTCCCTAAATAACTCGATTTCTATAAATATAGCAATCCTCGCCTCATTTGTAAAAATATGTAGGGGTAGTGCTACCCCTCCTCCCCGTGCCTACCCCAGCCTGCATCGGGGCAACCGGGCGTGGGGAGAGCCCCTACAAGAATTACACGAATCATTTAGGATTGCTATAGACATTAGTTTGCAGAAGTTTTCCAGTGAGATAGGATAAAAAGCTCGGCAACATTTTTCGTACAAACGAGTGTAGATAGCGGTTCTCATAAACATGGGACACGCCGAAACGATGTTGTCAATCTTTTTAAGTTTTACAGCGCCTATTTACTTAAATAAGATCGCGGGACTACAGGCAAAAGTCGCAAATATCCGCAAAAATGCGCTCCATAAAATTATGTATCACTTCGCCCAAAACTAGCGATAGGTAACGCTAGCTAGAGAATTAAGAGATTAAATAAATTGTTGTATGCTAAAAATTTAGTTGGTTGAATAGTTGAAGGTAGGAAGTACGATTTTTTTTTGTAAGTAACCTACAAAAAAATATAATTTGACACTGGAACACCGAGAGTTAACAACTTTCAAATCGACCAATTTTGGGAAAATTATTGCCACAAAATATCCTTAAAAAATCGCGTTGATTTATGTCGCAATTGCGCTCATACAGCAGAGAGAAATTTGAATACTGCAAAAAACATAGAACGCTGGTTTGAAGGAATATTTATTCTCGGCCGATCGCATAAAAGGGCAAGCTATGCCAAGATTGCCCGTGCAGTGGACAAAAGTAGCGTCAGCGACCGCGCGTTGCACCAGGAAGTAAGCGGTAAATCGATAAAGTTGAGTATTTTTGACTTAACTTATAGCGCTTGTTGGGTAGATGAGGTAAACAATTGAACTGAAAAAGCTTGAGAACACAGGATTTCGGCGTACTCTCTCTTTCTGAGAAAGGCTATACATAGGTTTACATCGGTCTTATGGAGCGGGTAGGATAAAAGTATGGCAACAATCGACATCCTAGGGGTTCGGCACGCTTACGATTTGACGGCTCCGACTTCAACTTCCCCGGTTCTGGTATTTGTCCACGGCTGGCTGTTAAGCCGCCACTACTGGCAACCTTTGACCGATCGCTTGGCATCAAACTATCAGTGCCTTACCTACGATTTGCGGGGGTTTGGCGATTCTCAATCCGACGGTGGCCTTCATCATGGGCATTCCGAACCGCTAAATTCCTGCTACACTCCGGCAGCTTACGCTCGCGATTTGGAAATTTTACTCGAAAAACTCGATATATCTTCTGCTTGGCTGGTGGGACACTCTCTGGGCGGTACGATCGCCCTTTGGGGAGCCAGCAAATTCTCCGATCGCGTTAAAGGCGTGGTCTGCATCAATGCAGGGGGCGGCATCTATCTTAAGGAAGAATTCGAGCGGTTTCGAGCGGTAGGCAAGCAGCTAGTGACAATGCGTCCCGGCTGGCTGCCTCGGTTGCCGTTAGCAGATTACGTGTTTGCCCGCGATTCTGTAGCCCGCTCGATCGGCAGATCCTGGGGAAGGCAGCGCTTAATAGATTTCGTGGGAGCTCATCCAGAGGCAGCTTTGGGGGCTTTGTTGGACTCCACCACAGAAGCGGAGATTCACCTCTTGCCGCAAATAGTATCCCGACTCAAGCAGCCTGTTTATTTTATTGCCGGTACTAAAGACAAAATTATGGAACCAAAATACGTGCTGCATTTGGCTAGCTTTCACTGGATGTTCCAAGGTTGCGGCGAGAATGTCCTTCAGCTTCCCGATTGTGGTCATTTGGCAATGGTGGAACAGCCGGATGCAGTGGCTAGTTACCTGCAAAATATTCTGAAAGAACATGATTAGATGGCATGGGGCATGGGGCATGGGGCATGGGGCATGGGGCGTTAGAACTTACAAATAACCAATAACCAATAACCAATAACCAATAACCAATAACAACTGACTTCTTCCTTAACCTAAAATCTGTTATGTTTAAAGAGGTAAGTCTGCCCGATCGCCCTTTTGGTACAGACGTTTCGATTAATATAGCGACTTTCAACTCTAAATTCTAATTCTGCTTAAATATCTGTGCGCGTTAACCTCACCGATCGGCAACAACACATCCTTTGGGCAACGGTTCGCCACTACATAGCAACAGCGGAACCCGTTGGCTCAAAAGCTTTGGCTGACGAATTCAACCTCAGCGTCAGCCCAGCTACAATTCGCAATGCGATGGGGACTCTTGAAAAAGCTGGACTGCTTTATCAGCCCCACACTTCGGCAGGACGAGTCCCCTCTGACTCCGGCTACCGAATTTATGTAGACCAGTTGATTCAGCCGTCTGATACGCTGGCCCGCAAGGTGGAACAGGTACTAGACCAACTCAATTGGTCGGATGGTCGCATGGACGCGGCACTCCGCGGCGCTGCTCAAATCCTGGCAACTATCAGCGGTTACATAGCCATGATCACCATACCGCAAACCAATATGGCTTGCTTGCGCCACTTGCAACTGGTGCAGCTAGAGCCGGGAAAGGTGATGCTGATAGTGGTGACGGATGCCTACGAAACTCAGTCGGTTTTGGTGCAGTTGCCGAGGGATGCAGAAGGTAACACGCCTGATGCCGAAATTGTCGATCGCCAGTTGCAGATTTTGTCGAATTTTTTGAACAGCAAGTTGCGGGGACGATCGCTCTCGGAAATCTCGGCTGTAGACTGGAGCGAGTTAGACCGCGACTTTGAGCTGTACGCTGAGTGGATGGGAACCATGCTGACTGCTTTGAGCAGCCGCCAAAGCAATCCAACCTACACGCGGATTCTGATCGGCGGTTTGGCAGAAGCGCTGCGCTTGCCTGAGTTTTCGCAGTTGCAGCAAGTTCAAACCCTGGTGCAATTGCTCGAACAAGAGCAGGAACTGCTTTGGCCTTTGATTTTTGAATCGCCTGAGTTGGACATTCCCGGCAAGCGGGTAACGGTGCGTATTGGTTCGGAAAATTCTTTAGAACCAATTCGTGGCTGTACTCTGATTTCTTCGACTTACCGCCGGGGATCGGTGCCGGTGGGTAGTGTTGGGGTTTTGGGACCGACGCGGATGGTTTACGAAAATGCGATCGCGGTTGTGGAAGCTGCAGCCGATTATTTGTCAGAAGCTATTGGCGGAAATCGAGTTAGTTTTCCTGATGGCGATCGAGGGCGATCGGATAATCCTTTGTTAGATGCACCCTAATTTGATAGCCCCAAGCTTAACTGGCTTGGGGTTTTATTGTCTGTGGATGTACTCGCAACCTTTAAAAACAGGGTTTGGTGACAAAAAACCTAGGCTTTTATACTCTTTTTGAGGCAAGAAACTAAAGCTTCGCGGTTGACAAGAGAGTTTTGTAAACAACCCGGTTTCTGTGTCCATGAGCGGCTCGGAAAGTGGCAGGAGTTGCGGGCGATCGACTTTCCAGCGATCGCGAGAAAGAGATGGCGATGGTGAGCGATCGGGCCTTCGCAGAAAGTGGCCGCGGATCGTTAGTCGAACGGCGGGTTTAGCAGCCCAACTGACGAGTTTTGTTGCCAACCGGGTGGGCTGCTAAAACCGCTCTAGGGATAGCGGCTATGACCAATGAATAGATGAGGCGTCCACCCTGGGAGCGTCGATTCCCAAGGCAGCAGAATGTCAAAATATTAAGACATTTTAGAGAGTTCGTCAAAAACAACTAAAAAAGATTAGTGTGGATAGGAAAGCAATATTTCTTTTGGGAATAGCCCGGGTTAGACAATTGCAAATAACTTGCAGTGAATTTGGCTTGATTGCCACTCCATAAAAAATTTAACCGCTGAGTTAAGATCGAAACGAAATTTAGGGAATTTTCTTTTAGCATTCAATGAAATCGACTGATAAAACTAAGAATACCTTTGCGATAACAACGCCTCTGTATTATGTAAACGATTTACCTCACGTTGGCAGCGCTTATACGACTATGGCTGCGGATGCCCTAGCGCGATTTGAGCGGCTGCGGGGAAAATCTGTTTTGCTGGTTACGGGGACGGATGAACACGGGCAGAAAATTCAGCGGACAGCCGAGAGTTTGGGACGATCGCCCCAAGCTCACTGCGATTCAGTGGTTCCGGCGTTTGAGACGCTTTGGGAGCAACTCGATATCCAGTACGATCGGTTCATTCGCACAACTTCGCGGCGTCACGAGTACATTGTCAAAGAATTTTTCCAGCGCGTCTGGAACTCCGGCGACATCTACTTGAACCAGCAACAAGGCTGGTACTGCGTCTCCTGTGAAGAATTTAAGGATGAACGGGAATTGTTGCCGGGAAATCGGTGCTCTGTCCACACCAGCAAGGAAGTTGAGTGGCGCGACGAGGAAAATTACTTTTTCCGTCTGTCACGGTATCAAGACCAACTGCTGGCATTGTACGCAGAACGTCCCGACTTCATCGCGCCGGAAAGCCGACGCAACGAAGTGCTCAGTTTCGTCAACTCTGGACTGCAAGACTTTTCCATTTCTAGAGTGAATCTCGCATGGGGTCTGCCAATGCCAGTTGACCCCAGTCACAGCATCTACGTGTGGTTTGACGCTTTGCTGGGATACGTCACCGCCTTGCTAGATCCTGACAGCGACCCGATTTTGGAGAATGCTTTATCTAAATGGTGGCCGGTTGACTTGCACTTGATCGGCAAAGATATTCTTCGCTTCCACGCAGTTTACTGGCCGGCAATGCTGATGTCAGCGAATCTACTGGTGCCGGGTCGCGTTTTCGCACACGGGTTTTTGACCAAAGACGGCAAAAAAATGGGGAAAACGGAGGGTAATACTTTAAACCCTGTCGAATTGGTCAACAAATACGGCGCTGACGCAGTACGTTACTATTTCCTTAAAGAAATTGAGTTCGGAGAGGACGGCGATTTTAACGAAACTCGGTTTATCAATATATTGAATGCTGAGCTAGCAAATGATTTGGGGAATTTGCTTAATCGTACCCTAAACATGGCTCGCAAATATTGCGGTGCCTGCGTACCAAATGTGTTGGGAGAAAACATTGAGGGCGATAACCTTCTCAAGGCTATGAGCCTGGATTTGGGCGATCGAGTAGCGGGTTTTTACGAAGAGTTGGCTTTTAGCAAGGCTTGCGAAGCCGTGCTTGCATTAGTGCGAGCCGGGAACAAGTTTATTGACGTGCAAGCACCTTGGAGTTTGTACAAGCAGGGACAGATCGAAAGTGTTGAACAAGTGCTATATTCTGTTCTGGAATCTGTTAGACTAGCATCTTACCTTTTATCGCCCATTATTCCCAATATCAGCAACGCTATCTATCAACAGCTAGGTTTTTCAATTGACTTTAACGATCGGGTTACAGTTAACAGTTTAGCGAATTTTGCAGCTCATGCTGCCTGGGGCGCTTTGCCGGCAAACCAAACTCTGGGGGAACCCCAACCTGTTTTTAAGCGGATCGAACTGCTGTAAACAGTACCTTCATAGTTGGCAGCCAGCGCTCTGGGTGTGATGACAGACTACGAATTAGCAGTTATTTCCTTACCAATCTTTCATAAAAATCGAGGCATAACAATCATGTTGAATAGAATAGAAAGCAACGACCTTTTTACGCCGGAACAGGTACTAGAAAATCGTGGTAGAGTGGCAATTTTTATTGACGGTTCTAACCTTTTTTACGCGGCTTTGCAGTTAGGAATTGAGATTGATTACACTAAGCTGCTGTGCCGTTTAACTGCGGGATCGCGGCTGCTGCGCTCTTTCTTCTACACGGGTGTCGATCGCACTAACGAGAAACAGCAGGGGTTTTTGCTGTGGATGCGCCGCAACGGCTACCGCGTGATTTCTAAGGATTTGGTACAGTTGCCAGATGGTTCTAAGAAGGCGAATTTGGATGTAGAAATCGCTGTGGATATGATGGCTTTAGTCGGGTCTTACGACACGGCGGTTTTGGTGAGCGGTGACGGCGATTTGGCTTATGCTGTAGACGCTGTGAGCTATCGCGGTGTGCGGGTAGAGGTGGTGAGTTTGCGATCGATGACGAGCGACAGTTTGATTAATGTAGCCGATCGCTATATCGATTTGGAAATGATTAAGGACGACATCCAAAAAACATCGCGCCCTAATTATGCTTACCGCCCTTTGTCTGGTTTGAGCTTGATGGAGGAACACGACGACAGATAGGGATTTGGTAATGGGTAATTGGTAAGGGTTAATAGGTGATGATTAATGGGTTGAATCATTGAGAATTAGAAGTTAAAAATTTAGACAAAGCATGACACATTTTTAATTTTTGATTAAGTGTTTTTCACGACCCAATTATCAATTACCAATTCCCCATTCCCATTCCCAATTACCTATTATCAATTCCCTATTCCCAATGATTCATCTCCAATCCCAAATTCCCAATCTCAACTCCCCAAAATTGAGGCTGCTATTTTTAGCAGCACTGATTTTGGGGATTGGTGCTTGTGCAGTTCCGCAAGAGACTCAAAAGAACAAATTAGCTGAGGATCTCCAAACTGCTCAACAGTCAAACAGCACTTTAACTTTAAACAAAGTAACTCTAGAACAAGCAAACGAAAAGGGCGAGACGTTCTGGAAAGTCAACTCACAAAATGCCGTTTACAGCAAAGACAAAAAAATAGTTAACGTTCAGAAACCTGTAGGCAAATTGTTTCAAGATGGCAAAGAAATTTACGATATTCAGGGAGAAACTGGCCAGGTATTTCAGGAAGGAAATCAAGTTTTTCTCAAAGGTAACATAGTCGCTACTGACCTTAAAAATGGAGTGGTATTGCGGGGAAATGAGTTGGAGTGGCGGCCAAAGGAGGATGTTTTAGTTGTCCGCAACAATTTGACGGGAGAGAACAAACAGGTGACGGCTTCAGCGAAGGAAGCGCGGGTTTTCACTAGGGCTAAGAGGATGGAGTTATTCGGCTCTGTGGTGGCGAATGTTAAAGATCCGGTTTTGCAATTGCGAACCGAGCACTTAGTGTGGTTTATGGATCAACAAAAGGTAAACAGCACCAAACCTACTCAAATTGACAGATACAAAGATAAAATAGTAACAGACAGCGGTTTTGCCGACCAAGTAGATGTAGACTTAAAAACCAAGATTGCGACGCTGACAAAAAACGCTCAGTTGATGCCTTCAGATCCGCCGCTGCAAATAGAAAGCAGTTTGATGAGTTGGAATTTTCCGGCGCAATCTGTGATATCGCCCGGGCCTGTGAAGGTTTTTCACCGCGTGGAAAAGGTGACGATGACTGGGGATACGGGGCGGGGAGATTTAGAGAAAAAAGTTTTTTATTTGACGGGCAATGTGGTAGGAATTGGGGAAAAACGTCAAGCTCAATTAAATACCGATCGCGTAACGTGGTATTTAACTAATCAGACTTTTGATGCAGAAGGAAATGTGGTTTATCGGCAGCTAAATCCGGTGTTTAATTTGACTGGGCCGAGGGCGGCGGGAGAGTTGAAAAATCAAACTGTGATTGTTAAAGGCGACGGTGGTGGCGGCCAAGTGGTTACGGAATTTGTACCGGATGAGTATCAGGGAACTTTGGGAGAGTAGATGGGATTGCAACCGCAGATGTTGGCAGATGGACGCATGAACGCTGTATGAATGCTGTTTATCGCCACACTCGCCTCAAATTCAATACAAATCCCGGCAATACATCTTCGCCAGACAACTCGGCTGGATTGATCGATATTTCTACTTCTGCCTGCTGTCGGTAAATCTCTACCCGCCGATTTTGCGGGTCAATCAACCAGCCCAATCTCGCCCCGTTGTCGATATATTCCCGCATTTTAGTTTGCAGGGTGGAGAGACTGTCGGAGGCCGATTCCCTACGGGATAGCTTCGCTTCACGCAATTCTACTACAAAGTCGGGGCACAGCGGAACAAAGCCTTTGCGTTCTTGTGCAGTTAGTGCTTCCCAGCGAGTTCGACTCACCCAGGAAGCGTCGGGAGAACGGCGAGCACCGTTAGGAAGGATGAATCCGGTAGAAGAGTCAAAGCCTTCTCCTAAATCTTCGTTTGCTTCACACCAGTTGCCTACTTGCGTACTGATACTGAGGTTGCGGCTGCCTGATTCGCCTCCGGTGGGTGGATTCACCAAAAAAACTGGGTCTGAAGCCCCGTCCTTCGCTTGACGGCTTTTCTTTGACTTTGAGGCTCCTGATTAACTCCCTAAGTACGTCGGTTTTAGTCCTGCCTACAGCTTTGCAGTGTTCTTCAAGAATTTTAAATTCAGACTCTTGAATCCGAAAATCTAAACGTTTCTTCATGATTTTATCCGGTGTTTTGCTGTACAATTGTATAACAAGGAGGATAACTCATGTTTGGCTGTCAACAAAACTTAATTCGAGCTGACTCAGAGATTAAGGCGATTCTCGAATATCTGTGTTCAGAGTCTGCAAAACTTTCTAATTGCGGGACTTACTATGCCCGCCAGCTATATTTTAAAACTGGCAAGGTTCCGAACCGCGCTCAGTTGCACAAGGTTCTAGGAACCGAAAATCGAAATCGACACTATCAAGCATTTTACTCTGATACAGCCCAACAAATCCTGACGGGTGTAGCAGAGTCTTTCAAGTCTTTTCTAGGACTAATGAAAGCGTTTAAAAATGGGATAATTATAGACCGCCCTAAGCTGCCGAAATATCGTCAAGGCGGAAGGGCTGTGGTGACGTTTACAGGTAGGTCGGTAAAACTCAAAGACGGAATGTTGAGATTTCCCCTAGGCAGTAAGGTTAAAGCGTGGTTTGGTTTAGATGCGTTTTACTTGCCTATGCCTTCTAATCTTGATTTCAAGGAGATTCGAGAATATCGCATTCTTCCTCGAAACGGCTGCTTCTACCTAGAATTTGTCTACAAAACTACTGAAGTCCAATCAGATGTAGACCCTGCCAGATGCTTGATGATTGACCACGGTATCGATAATTGGCTAACTTGTGTGAGCAACGTTGGTACAAGTTTTATTGTCGATGGTAAGCATTTAAAATCTCTCAACCAAGGTTACAACAAGCAAGTTGCATTTCTGATGAATGGGAAAGCTAACGGGTTTTGGTCTAAAAGACTTGCCAGTATAACCGAGAAACGAAATCGTCAGATGAGAGATGCCGTCAACAAGGCAGCCCGGAAGGTAATTAATCATTGTTTAAACAATCAAATAGGAACGGTTGTATTCGGATGGAATAAAGGACAAAAAAATTCTGCCAATATGGTTCGCAAAACTAATCAAAAGTTTGTGCAAATCCCTACGGGCAGATTGAAAGATAGGATTGCTCAACTGTGCGAGCAATACGGTCTGAGATTTGTTGAGACTGAGGAGTCTTATTCGTCTAAGGCTTCGTTTGTCGATAATGATTTGCTACCTACAATCGGCGAGAAACCCGAAGGGTGGCTTCCAAGTGGCAAACGAATTAAGCGTGGCTTGTACCGAACTGCACAGGGCTGGCTAATTAATGCAGATTGTAATGCCTGCGGAAATATTGGTAGAAAAGTAGCGGTGATGCTTGGACTCGCTCTAAGCGGAATCAGTAGGGGTGAATTGACAGCACCTTTAAGACAGAAATTGTGGTCTTAAGAATCCTCGTCGCTTCAGCGCGAGGAGTGTCAATATTAATTCTCCTTCTGCGGTTCTTTCTAATCTCAAGTCGGGATTTGCCAATGCTAGGATATCGAATTGTTCGCCTGTGACAAAAAGGGCGATCGCATTTGGCAATTCTATAGAGATTGTTTCTGGTTCAGTAAATATTTGTACCATCTTCAATTCCAGTTTTTTTTAGATTGAACTCGGCAACAAGAAAAAATTAAAGGGCCCTCGCACGGGGTGGGGCGGGTTTACGAGATTGTGTGTTTTAGGCAATTATGATCGGTGAACCCGCCCCTACAAATTTTTGACAATCGTGCAATATGTTTGACGCTTTCTACAACTGTCCGAAACCTTTTTTTGGCTTATCTTTTTTCTTTTTCTTCTTCTGCTGGGCACCCATATAGCCGCGGGAACCGGGCTGCATTCCGGGACCGCCCATTCCGGGCATTCCGGGCATTCCGGGCAATCCTCCCATTCCTGTAAAGTTGCCTTGACTCATTTGCTGCATCATTGTACGCATTTTCTGGAAATCGCTCACCAGCTTAGTTACGTCGTTTTCTGCGTAGCCGGCGCCTTTGCCAATGCGGCGGCGGCGGGATGGAGAACTTGCTAAAAGTTCGGGGTTGCGGCGTTCTTCAACTGTCATGGAATTGATCATGGCTTCGGTGCGTTTTAGCTGCACTTCTCCCTGCCGCATTTGTTCATCTGAGAGTTTGTTCATCCCCGGAATCATTTTCATGATGCCACCGAGGGAACCCATATTTTTTAACAGTCTGGTTTGCTTGAGAAAGTCGGTAAAGTCGAACTTTGCCGTGAGCATTTTCTCTTGCATTTTCTCGGCGTCGGCGATGTCGAATTCTTCTTGCGCTTTTTCTACTAGCGTCAAGACATCGCCCATGCCGAGTATTCTCGATGCCATGCGATCGGGATAAAATGGTTGCAAGGCTTCCACTTTTTCGCCGACGCCGACAAATTTAATCGGCGCGCCGGATATTTGCCGCACGGATAAGGCTGCACCCCCGCGGCTGTCCCCATCTAATTTGGTTAAGATTGCGCCGGTAATGCCGATTTGTTCGTGAAAGGTACGGGTTAAATTTGCTGCTTCTTGGCCGGTCATGGCATCAACAACTAACAGCGTTTCGTGGGGTTGTACTGTTTGTTTGATGCGGCCCAATTCTGCCATCATGTCTTGGTCGATTTGCAGGCGGCCTGCTGTATCGACGATGATGGTATCAATGCCGATTTGTTTGCCGTGTTCGATGCCTTGGCGGGCAATTTCTACGGGGTCAATGTCTTTGCCTAATTCAAATACGGGTACGTCGATTTGTTTGCCAAGTGTGAGCAATTGGTCGATCGCCGCAGGTCGGTAAATGTCGGTTGCGACTAGCAGTGCGGTACGATTTTGTTTGCGGAGGTGCAGCGCTAGTTTGGCGGTAGCTGTGGTTTTCCCGGTTCCTTGCAAACCTGCCATCAGGATAACTGTGGGCCCGGATTCGGCGGTGGCGAGGGGTACGTTGGTTTCCCCCATGACGCGCACGAGTTCGTCGTGGACGATTTTAATGAATTGTTGGTCGGGACGGACGCCTGAAACGACTTCTGCGCCTTGTGCTTTTGCGGCTACCTCTCCGATGAAGTTTTTGACGACTTGGAGGTTGACATCGGCTTCCAGGAGGGCGCGGCGGACTTCTTTGAGCGCGTCTTGGATGTTGGACTCGGAGATTTTATTTTGTCCGCGCAGTTTTTTCCAGGTGGATTCGAGTCGATCGGCAAGGGCTTCAAACATAGGGCATTGTTGGCTAGTCAGTCTTTTTAATTTTAAGGCTAAATGGGGCTGTTTGGATTAATGTTTTGCTAATTTTTCAATAATCCTTTCAGGGCGGGCTAGAAGCCCAACCCACAAGCAAATTATTCATGTGTTGTGGAACAGGCATCTTGCCTGTTCCTAAAACTGCTATAAGATGTGAGTTTTTACGCGGATTGATGCTGAAACTACTTCAAATTCATGTAGTAGGGTACGTTTTGACAAACCCTACTTTCTGGAATAGGATTAAACTATTTCCGTCACCTTGCCACAATTTTAATGTCTGCTTATGCCCAAAAAGATTCGAGAGCTCAAAAGCCTGCTGCTAAAAGCTGGGTTTACTTATCGTTCGGCAAAAGGCAGCCATACAAGATGGGTTCATCCCTTACTACCTAATGAACCAATTACTATTGCTGGAAATGATGGCGATGATGCGAAACTGTATTTAGAGAGAGAAGTTAATCGAAAAATTGGAATATTGAAAGCAATTGAAGAAGAGGAACCTGAATCATGAAATTACCTTATATAATTGTTATTCAATGGTCGGATGAAGATAACTGCTACCTAGTTCACTTACCTGATTTTCCATCTCAGCAGTTCCACACTCATGGAGATACCTACGAAGAAGCTTTGCAGAATGCAGTAGAGGTATTAGAGCTTTTAGTTGAAGAATATCAGGTAGATGGTAAATCTCTCCCAGAACCTAAAACTCTAGTAGAAAACTTGCTGTTTGCTTGATTATTGATTTGAAGCGATCGCCCTTCCCAAAAAAACAGGCGATCTTATGTAGAAGGGCGATTGTTTTTATATCTGGAGGTTTTGAAGTTATTTGATGTTGGTTTTTACGTATTCTGCGATCGCCGGTTGGACTGTGAAGAGGGTGCGATCGCCCTTTTCGACTTTTTCCATTAATGACCTGCGTCTCAAGGATTCGACGGCTTTGAGGAATTCTGAAGGGGATAATTCCAGAAGGGCTGGTTTTTTGGAAATTTCGACTGCTTTGTTTTGATTGGCCAACCAGGACATTACTTGTTTTTCGGAGTCGGACAAGCGCTGAAAATGTTGGTGCAATAAATATTCTAAGTCTCCTAAGACTAGGCTATCATAGGATAAAAAATCGGAAACATTGCCGCTAAATAAGTCTTGAATTGCAGCGGCTACTGTATTCAACCACAAGGGATTGCCTCGGTAAAGGTCTATCAAGTCTGACCATTTTTCTGATTCTGCTAAGCCTTTTTCTGTGAATATTTCTCGCGCTGATTCGCCTAAACCATTGAGTTGCAATGTTTGACAATTTTTCTGATGGCCTTCTAATGCTGCAATTTCTCTGGGTTTTTCCCAACTGAGCAAAATTAGGCAACTGTTGTGGCATGATTCTATGATTTGTTTGAAGAATGCGCCATAGTTTTCATAGCCTGGTTTGTAGTTTCCTGCTAGTTGTCCGCTGCTGAAGATTGTTTGCACGTCATCGAGGATGATGAGACAGCGATGCGATCGCAAATATTCTATAACCCCCCCCAACCCCCCCTTGCTAAGGGGGGGAGACGGAGACGGAGGCTTGATCTCTTCGCCCCCCCTTGATAAGGGGGGGTTGGGGGGGTTAGTTTCTTGCTGCTGCGATAGGAATTTAATTATGTCGGTTTGGAGTGTTTGTAGGGGTGGCGTGTTGTGGAGGCTTCGCCAGATGATGCAATCGAATTCCTGTTGAATTTGTGGGATTAGTTGGAGTGTCAGGGCGGTTTTGCCAATACCGGATAAGCCTAAGATGCTGATGAGACGGGTGCGGCCCAAAATCCAGTTTTCTAGGGTGGAAAGTTCGGATGTGCGATCGAAAAATGTCGAGATTTCGGGTGCGTCGTCTAAGTCGATGCGGGGCTGTTTTGCTGTTGGTTGGGGGTTTTGGGGTGTTTTGGGCGATCGGACTTTTTCACGACAAATGTTAAGCTTATTATTAACTGTTATACTCTCGCCTATTATATTTTCAACAATTGCTGATTGATAATTATAAACTTTACCCTTCTCTAATACAGTCCTAAAATTTGCTTTAGTAATATTTTTTCCTAATCCTTTAGAAAGTATTTTCCAAAGTTCCGATCCGACATTTCTAACATGACTTGGACTTGAGTAAACTTCTTGAGCTATTTGCGTGTAAGTTGTGTCTTGTAAAGTTCCCCGCAGGATAGCTTCTTGCACGTAATCTAAATGCTTTCCCGTCTTAGCAAAAATTAGCTCATCTGCCAGTGTCAAAACTTCGGCAATATCCATAGATTAGGGAGAAGCTGGAGTTGTACGCCATTAATTATACCTGACATTTCTTACAATTGTGACATTTTTGATTTTGTCATCTATCTAAAGTCAGGACTTTTCCTACACAGCTCATCCTTTATATTAATTGATTAAGGTATTAGCAGGATATTTATATGAAGCGAGTGCGGTGGCTCAGTGGTTTGCTCACGGCTGGGGTGTTGTCTTTTACTCTAGCAACTGTTGGGGCACAGGTGGCCCAGGCCCAGCGGCCTATTCCTTTGATTGACCTGCAATGTGTTCAGCGATCGGGTAGCTGGAAGGCTAGCCAAAGAGATATTTCTGTCGGAAGACAAATTTACACCACTGTTTTATATATTCAAAATCGTACCGCTATAACTTGTAGGCTTCCAGGTGGCCCCGCTTCTCTCCGATTGGAGTTTGCGATTCCTGATACCGAAAACTCCCCACCAGCACGAATAGATGTTTATGTTGACGGAAATCAAGTAGCTTCTCGCACTGGCGATCGAGGTCAAGTAAATACAATGATAGTAGATATTAGCAATGGCAAAAGTCTAGCAGTAGAAGTATTTTGTGCTAGAGCCACAAATTGTCAGAGTTTTACTCCCTACTACTTTATGAAAGCTCAAATTGAGCCGGGAGCACGATCTCCAGGGAGTCGATAAATTATGAGTATCAGCCGCCGTCAATTTAATCGTATCATCATCTGGGGTGGCGCTTCTTTTGCTGCTTCCGCAACATCCGGCATTTTCTTCCCCAAACCTGCCGAAGCTTATTCCCTAGAATTTCCGATTAGTGCTTTATCAGCCGATCGCGTTTTTAACGGCATTCAAAAACATTGCGGAGCACAGCCCCTCCCCGGTGTTCTAACACCAATATTACAAGGCAATACTAATGTTAGCAGTCAAATAAAACCAGCGGCCGCCAACGCTATTCGCACGGCAGATAAAGAATTTGTCGATCGCAATTTTACCAGCAAAAGAACCGAATTAGGCCAGGTAGGCAAGAGCGAGGAAGATAATACTCTATCTGTAAGTCGGCTGTGGGGGCGGCAAAGACAGGAGAATGTCGGCCCGAATGTTGGTTTTGGGTTTGTACAAAAGTGGGAAGATCAATACAGCGATGCCAAAATTTCTGGGCCGACAATGTGCGCTATTCATAACGCTCAACAAGTCTTAGCCGATCAAAGACTAACACCTCCAGAAATCGCGGCTTCTGTATTGCCAACGCGATCGCGAATAGATGATACAACAGCTTGGGGAGGAGATGCGGATGCGTCTGCTGGGAGGAATCCCGGTGCTGTTTTTGCTCAATACGATACAGCCGCCGGTACGGTGACATCTCGCTATGATTTAGTTGAACCGGGGCCGAAAGGTTTTGGGCGTGTTGAGTATATTATTGAAGCGGAAGATCAGCCTCGGCGGGTGATTTTGGTGACGGTGAGGTTTTAGGGAGAAATCAGCATTACGAAAATCCTGTTGGGGCGGGTTCGCCAAGATTTCTGATTCACATCCAGGGTATTTATAAACCCGCCCCCACCCACGAATAGGGCCGGGGCGGGTTTATTTGGCCTGTTTGTTTCTGTCAAATATTGTTTGTGAACCCGCCCCTACCTTATGGTGGGTGGGGGCGGGTTTATTTTACCTGTTTGTTTGTGTCAAATATTGTTGGTGAACCCGCCCCTACAGGATTAATTGCAATCCGATCGTCGATTATATCATAACGTTTATTGTCTTTGCAGTTGAGCAATCAAATCTAATGCTTTTTGAGCATCTGCATTCATTCCTTGAGTCCTAAATAAACGAGCCGCTTGCTGCAAATCTGCGATCGCCCCTTGTCTATCTCCCATTCTCACTAACGTAATTCCTCGGTTAGCAAAAGCCTTTGCATAATTGGGATTGAGTTGAATTGCTTGAGTGTAATCAGCTAAGGCAGAGCGATCGTTATTGATGCGAAACAGCGCTAATCCTCTGTTAAAATAAGTGTTAGCGCGACCGGGATTAATTTGCAGCGCTTGATTGAAATCGTCGATCGCCCCTTTTTGATCGCCCAAGTCCGAAAGTGCTAATCCTCGGTTGTTGTAAGCCGCTGCAAAGTTTCTATCCAAGCGGATGACTTGAGTATAATCTGCGATCGCCCCCGGTTTGTCTCCCATTGCCGACAAAACCAGCCCCCGATTGTAGTAAGCGTCAACATAACCGGCATTTAGGGCGATCGCCTTGCTATAATCAGCGATACTTTTGGGCATTTGTCTCAAATCGGAATAAGCGAGGGCTCGATAGAAATAAGCTTCCGCGTAATCAGATTGAGTTTGAATTGCTTGGTTAAAATCGGCAACAGCCCCTGACAAATCTCCTTTGTCAAACCGAGTTAAACCTCGAACATAATAAGTCTTAGCATCTTGCGGATTGTTCAGTTTCAGAGGTGCAGTAGCAGTTGGAGAGGTATTAATTAAAAGTGCCGATCGATTTAAACCTGCTTCGGATAATTTAGCTATAAAAGTGTTGATAGGAATCGCTGAATTAAATCCTGTTTTAATATCGGCTAAACCTGTAATAACTTTTCCGTCAATGACAGGATCGTAATCCCGATCGCCCTCTCCATGAACTCCAACTACCCGCCCTTCTCCATCAAATACAGGCCCTCCACTCATTCCCCCTTTCGTGACAGCATTGTAGCGCAAATTATACCCTTGGGGATGACTTGAAATTCTGCTTGTAACGAAGCCCGGCACAAACTCGAAATTGCGCTCTTTTTGGTGCTGGTTTCTGCTAGCCGGAATACCTGGATAGCCAAACACAAAAATTTGTGTAGCAACTGTCGCTTGTTCGGAATCGCCGAAAGTGACAACAGGATAAGAATCTGCACTGTTAAATGTTACCACTGCTAAATCGGGAGCATTCTGACCTTTCTGTAATAGTACACGACGGGTTACTGGATAGTTTTTTCCCGTATGACTGCGAATTGTATAGGTAAGTTTATCATCATCAACTACATGGTTAGCTGTCAGGAGAGTGTAGGTTGTACCTTGTTTTGCAATAATAAATCCCGTTCCACCACGCTTATCCGATCTGTTAATTTGAACGGTGACAGATTCAGCGAATTTGGCAATTTCTTGGGGAGTTTTTGCGAAAACAGGTGCTGCTGCAAAGACGACTATTCCTGCTACTGTTACTGTTCCTGCGAGGATGCTGGCGAGGGAATCAAACCGCGAATAATCCCTATTCATAGATATTTGCTGAAGAGTAAGATTTTTTATACTTATGACTTACGCATGGGAGTCCAGAAACCGGGTTTTTTGCCCCGAAGACCCGTTATTACCACAGATTCGGTAAAAAACCCGGTTTCTTTGGTCGAAATGCGTAAGCCCTAATACTCCGAATAGTATAGATTAAAATAAAATTTCTGAAAACCAGAAACCCTGGATGTTTTCAGATGATTGCGATTTTTATGACATTTCGTACATTTCGTATATTTCCGCCCTTGCCGGCCTTACTAGGCCATATTTTATTTGTATATCTTCTAGGTTAACCAGCTCGCACTGCGTCCCGAAACACTTTCAAAGCTTCTTTTTCTTCGGACATTTGCAGGCATCTCCCCAGCAATTCTAGATCCAAATCCGGCAACAGCATACTCCCAGAAACGCGATCGTAACCCTCCGAGTGCAGTTGGTAAATCGAAAATACTCCGTCTTCCCAAAACCAAACTTCCCCTACGTTAAATCTGCGGTAGTATTCCAGTTTATTAATAGTTCCGCTAGTAAAAACAACTTCGATCGCCAAATCGGGTGTTTCTCGTTGCCGCCGGTCTTCGCCAAAGTAGTAAGATAAATCTGGTTCCTTGCTGCTGCCTTTTGTTTCCCCTTGGAGTGTAGCACTCCCTGTCGGTGTAAAACTAATATCTTTTTCTAAGAAAAAGATCATTAACATTCCTGCCAGCAGGCATTTAATGGTTTCATGTTCCGGCGAAAGTGTCATAATTTCCACATATCCGTCGAGGTAAGACAAGCGAACACTGCGAGTGTACTCTAGCAAGGAATCCAGAGCTTTGAACTGTTCCCAAGTCATTGATAGCGGCAAAATCAACCGCTGTTCCGGGAGTGCAGTTAATTTGGGGTGAGTGGCAATGGTCATATATACTTTACCCGATTTTTAGTTTCTACTTTTAGATTAGCATAATAATATATAAAGGGAGAAATTGGGGACTTCGATCGCTCTTGTTCCCCCCTTGTTAAGGGGGGTTATGGGGGATTTTGCCAGTCTAATTCCCTACAAATAACTAAGCCAAAAACTGGAATTGAGAACCGTTAACTGCCAAAGCAAACGGACTTGCCTGTTCAAATGCACCGATAAGTTCAAAGTTGTCCGTGTTTAAAACTATCCCCACAATCTGTCCGGTAAATATGTTTTCAATCACCATGTCGTTGATGATTCCGTCGTTATCGTAAGCAATCAAATTGTCGTTTTCAAAGAAAAGGTCTAGTTCTGTTAAACCGTCCGTCAAACCGATGCGATCGCCCTCGTCGAAGTTAAAATCGGTAATGACATCTGCTCCATCTATACCAAATGCTTCATCGTTGCTTCTGAGGACGAATATGTCACCACCGAGGCCTCCCGTGAGCACGTCAACTCCCCGATCGCCTGCTAAGAAATCGTCGCCCTCATTGCCCTCTAAATCGTCGTCTCCTTGCCCTCCCCGCAGGATATCGTTTCCGAACCCTCCGAAGATCAGGTCATTTCCGGCGTCGCCCCTAACTACGTCGTTGCCATCATTTCCATCCAGGCGATCGTCCTCTTTCCCGCCGTAAATTATGTCATTTCCGCCACCACCACCGATAATATCATTGCCGTTATTTCCTAACAGCCGTTCGTTAGAATCCGACGAACCTCCTATAGTATCGTTGCCATCGAGTCCCCAAACTCCCCAGGGAAAAGACGCCAAATTTCCATTCCCTACGTTAATCTCATCGGGTGTAGCGAATGCCAAAAGACGTGGCCCGCCCCCAGCAAATACAGGAAATCCCGTCACATCGCCAATAAGATTGTTAACCGTTAAAGCCATAACTATGTCCTTTCAAAAATCCTCTTAGCTGTATTATACATTTTAATTATTCTATTGCCAAATAGCAAGAATGTTTGGATTTGGGCTGCAATTTTTATTTTCTCAATTAATGACAAGCAACCTGTTGAGCTATAGTCAATTACAATTATCAATACTTCGGTTACGCGATCGTATCAGTTACCAATTCCCAATTCCCAATTACCAGGGCTGTGCTTCATTCAACCCAAACCTGCTATATATCTCGCCTTTTAGTCAAATAGCATTAGTTGCTGACCACGAATTTCAAAGGTGGTACCCGCCACGTGATTTATCGGTGGAATCAATTCTTTAATCGAAAATCGAAAATCAGAAGAGCCCCCGCATTTATCCCTAGGGTCAATTCTTTAATCTAAAATAGAAAATCTAAAATCGATTGACACTATCCGCTACTGTCTACCGCTTATAATGGGTGTTACCCCCCAGGCAGTAAACACGTTAATATCACCTATAACGTCGAGACTGAGAGGTTGTTTGTGAATAAAAGTAAAAGTCCCTGGGCCCATCCTCCGAGAAAAAACCCAGTTTCCGATACCCATACACAAACTTTACAAACAGGATATAAGCTCTTTACAAAGCCATAATCGCCGATCGCTGACATTTTTTGGCAAAATCCACTGCTTTCAGGTGTTTTACTCATGTCTACTCCTAAATCGTCTTCCCATCAAAACAACAACTCCGTAAAATCACTGCCAGCGACAGATATCGTCCCAACAAAGCCAGACAGTAACAATCTGCCCAGCGAACCAAGTATAGAACAGCTACTGGAAGCTTTGGCGGGCCAAGTACCCAGTCAATCTTCAGAAATTGAACCCTTGAAAACGTGGAAACAAGATTTACAGCGATTGTTTCAATTTCTCGGCGATCGTCGCGTTTTAATCGCAGTAATGCAACCAGGAACTTTTGCCCTGCGGTACGCTAACGCGGCATTTTGTCGCTTGGCAGGTTGGGAGGAAACGTCCTTGGCAACTCAATCTACCAACGGTTTGTTTGCAGAAACCGACATCACTCTGCTGCAACTATTCGAGGATGGGGACGGCAAAACAGCAGAACAATTGTACCGCCGCCACCTTTTGCACTGGGTATTTAAGCAATATTATCAAATTGACATCGACGGTTTACGGGTGCTAGAAGAACCTGTCATGGCGAGTGTAAAAAATCCCAAACACAGAGAACCTAGATTTATAGAATTTTGGCTGGGTTCGGAACAGTTGAAAATTACTCGAATTGACTCAAAAATAGATGAATTTGCGGATATTTCTTTAAGATTAATGCCTGTAGCGGAACGGGAAGCTTGGCTGATGCAGCCGAATCAACTGGAGAATTTAGCCGATCGATTGCAGTTGGATAATTATCGCGTAGAAGGCTTGCTGTTGCTAGAAGGTTTTGATGTCACTGTGCAGGAGCAAATTCGGCGGCTGACTCAGTTATTGATCGATCAAGATTCGATGCTGCGGCCAGAGAAATTTGAGAGAATCGATCGGTGTTTGCGATCCCTCTTCCATGCTGACGGCACTTTGCTGCTGCGCCCCGACGGCGAACAGGTACAGCTATTAGTTGCAAAAGACGGCCAACATTTGCAGCCGATTCTTTATTCAATGCACTCCCTAGAAGCTTCTCACTTTTTGAAGGCCACAGCAGCAAATCAAGTTTGGAATGTGCCAGACTTGCGTAGGGAGTGCGAAACCGAGTGCGATCGAACTTTGCGGAGAATGGGAACTCGATCGATGCTGCTGGTGCCCCTCGTAGTCAAATCCGTCACCCGCGAGGGGTGCGGGGTACGGATTTTGGGAGTCGTGGGGCTGTTGTGCGATCGGCCAAATCACTTCAACGGCATTGACGCTCAACACGCCCAAGAACTCATTCCCGCCTTCATTGCAGCCCTGCGGCAAGCCATCCAGGAGCGGTTTACCCACATTCACAACATCCACCCCGCAGTCGAGTGGCGGTTCGCTCAAGAAGCAGAAAGGCGAAGTTGGGGACTACCTCCAGAAACAATCGTATTTGCTGATGTTCATCCGCTATACGGAATTTCGGACATTCGCGGTTCTAGCGACGAAAGAAACCGAGCCATTCAAACTGATTTGCTCGAACAATTTCGCTTAGGTTTAGTCATAGCTGATGCTGTTTGCGAAACACAAACTACCCACCTCGGCGAGCAACTGCGACTCGACTTGCTCGACTACATCCAGCATTTAAAACAAAAAGTAACAGTCGATATGGAGGTGCGAGCAGCCGAATATTTAAACGAGCGTTTAGAAGTATATTTTGACTATTTTGTGCAGTGCGGGCCCAAGGTTCAGGCAGCAGTTAAAGCTTACCAAGCAGCCTGTGAAAATGAGCACAACTGCGTTTACAGCGATCGCAACCGCTACGACCAAATGTTGAACCTAATCAGCACCAAACTTCAAGAAACCTGGGCTCGCTGGCAAGAAAAAATGCAGCAAATTTTGCCCCACTACTGCGATATCGAATGCACCGACGGCATCGATCACATGATTTATGCAGGAAAATCGATCGACCCCACATTCAGCCAGTTTCACCTACACAGTTTACGGTACGAACAACTGCGAGCTATTTGCGATTGCGGCCGCACAGTTTTTCGCCTGCAAGCCGAGTCTCAAATCAACATGGAACTCGCACATTTAGTCTTAGTGCAGAATACCACGATCGACATTTTTCACAACGAAAACACCGAAAAAATGTTTGATGTCAAAGGCACTCGCGACATCCGCTACGAACTTGTCAAAAAGCGGATCGAGAAAGCCGTTGACAAAGACGCACAAGAGCGAATTACCCAGCCAGGAATGTTAACGGTAGTTTATTCAACCGAAGACGAATGGGAAGAGTACCAACAATACTTGCGCTACTTGTCTCGCGAAGGTTGGGTAGAGCCAAAAGTTCAGACGGGCATGGTAGAATCACTCCAAGGAGTCAGCGGTTTAAAATTCGCCCGCGTGCGTATTTTACCTGAACCGGAATCTATTTCTACTATCTGTGAAGTTACGGTAGTCAGCGATTGATAACCCGTTCAATTGCCCGTTTGAGGCCTGCGTGCGATCGCTCCCATCTCCTCCTGTTTGAGGCCTGCGTGCGATCGCTCCCATCCCCCTGAAAAACGGTGCCGCGAAAACATCCGGGACTCACACACAAGACCAATATTACATTTAAGATGTTTGTTGACACCAACGACCAAGCCCACATTGTCACTTCTTGTATATTCCGTGTGATGGGAAATCGCCAAATACACGATCGGAATCACACCAAATCTAGATTAAGTAGTGTTAATCTAATCCCAATTATGTCCTGTAATTTATAACTTAAGTGATGTTAACCTTATCAGAATACCAAATAATTTCTACTCTGCACGAAGGCGTTGAAACAATAATCTATCGCGGACAAACACCGACAGACTCGCCCCCAGTAATTCTGAAAGTCCTCAAAGCCGAATATCCCACCCTCGAAGCCATTACCAGGCTCAAACACGAATATCAAATCAGCCAAAATTTAGACAGCGAACAAATCGTCAAAGCCATCAGGATCGAAACATTTGACCACCGATTAGGAATCGTTTTAGAAGACTTTGGCGGCGAATCCCTCGCCCAACTGCTAGAAAGAGAAACCTTGAGTCTGCAAGCAAAATTAAACATCGCCCTCCAAATAGTCAAAGCCTTACAATACCTGCATTTTCACCACATTATTCACAAAGACATCAAACCCAGCAACATCATAATTAACTCGCAAACAAAACAAGTAAAACTAACCGACTTCGGCATTGCTACACAACTCAACAAAGAAAACCCGCAATTTAACAACCCCAACTCAGTCGAAGGCACCTTAGCCTATATGTCACCCGAACAAACCGGGAGAATGAACCGCACCCTCGACTACCGCACAGACTTTTATTCCCTTGGTATCACATTATATGAAATGCTGACTGGAAAATTGCCTTTCCGCAGCAACGACCCATTAGAAATAGTTTACAGCCACATCGCAGTTCAACCAATATATCCCCATCAAATCAATTCAGAAATACCTGTCGCCATCTCAGAGATAGTAATGAAATTGATGGCAAAAAATGCCGAAGATAGATATCAAAGTGCGGCCGGATTGTTAGCAGACTTAGAAATTTCTTTGCATCAGTTAGAAGCCACCGGACAAATTACCGAATTCATCCCCGGACGCTTAGATATTCTCAGCCAGTTGTTGATCCCCCAAAAATTGTACGGTAGAGAACAACAAGTCAACGAACTATTAGCAGCATTTGAACGTGTAGGGTCGGGATCACCCAAATCTTTGCCACCCAACCTAAATACAGAAAAACCCGCCCGCCCCAATGCAGAAACTCTTTCAGCCCCATCTTTTCCACCCAACCAAAATACAGAAAAATTCGCCCATTGCCAAAGCGAATTAATGCTAGTATCAGGCTACTCAGGCATCGGTAAATCAGCCGTAGTCAACGAAATTAGCAAACCAATTACCAGGTCAAAAGGTTACTTCATCAGCGGCAAATTTGACCAATTAAAACGCAACATTCCTTATGCCTCATTAATCCAAGCATTTAACTCCTTGCTGCGGCAATTGCTAACCGAAAGTGCACTTTCATTAGAAATATGGCGCACTAAAATTTTAACAGCAGTGGGAACAGAGGGCCAAGTCATTGCCGACGTAATTCCCAAAGTTGAATTAATCATCGGCAAACAGCCAGAAGTCCCAGAACTCGCCCCTATAGAATCCCAAAATCGATTCAATCGGGTATTCAAAGAATTTATTCGCGTTTTCGCCCAAAAAGAACACCCCCTAGTTATCTTTTTAGACGATTTGCAGTGGGCAGATTCAGCAACATTAAAGTTGATGCAAATACTAATAACTGACCCTGACCAGGAATATTTGCTGCTAATCGGTGCCTATCGAGACAATGAAGTTAGTCCGACCCACCCCTTAATTCAGACCGTAGAAGAACTTGAAAAAACTGGTACAATAGTCAACAATATCGTGTTGCAACCGCTTGATTTAGCAAATGTGACGGAATTAGTCACTGAAACACTTAACACTTGCACAGAAAAAGTAACAAATCTAGCCGATTTAATCTGGAATAAAACGGGTGGCAATCCTTTTTTCTTGACCCAATTACTCCAAGCACTTTATCAAGACTCTCTTTTGAAATTTGAATTTGATCGCATTACCAATCAGGGAAATCACAGTGGCTGGTATTGGAGTATCGATGAAATCCAAGCCATAGGAATCACCGATAAAAGTGTGGTGGAACTGGTAGCTTCTCGCATTAAAAAGCTGCCCGAACCCACGCAAGAAGTGTTGAAGCTAGCAGCTTGCGTGGGAGATAAATTTACTCTAGATGTGCTGTCACTTGTTAGCGAAAAGTCAGCTAATACTACAGCAACTGAACTTTATTCAGCTTTACAATCCGGGTTAATTCTACCATTGAGTGATGCCTATCGCATTCCTTTAGTTTTCGATCGAGCCGAATCAATCAACCTCAAGTTAGACACTTCGCGGGTTACTTACAAATTTTTGCACGATCGCGTTCAGCAAGCCGCATATTCGCTCATTCCCGAAGACCAAAAGCAATTAACCCATTTAAAAATCGGTCAATTACTGTTAAATAATACTCCAGCAGACAAGCTAGAAGAAAACATATTTGATATCGTCAATCAATTAAATGTCGGAATTGAGACGATTAGCCAACAGTCAGAAAAAACTCAGTTGGCACAATTAAATTTAACTGCTGGACGCAAAGCCAAAGCGGCGGCGGCCTATGAAGCTGCTGTTAGGTATTTGCGGGTTGCTATGGAATTATTGCCGGCAGATTCTTGGCAATGTCACTATGACTTAACGTTAGAAATCTACGAGTCAACAGCCGAAGCTGAATACTTAAATATCAACTATGAAGATTCAAGAAAGCTGGTTGATGTTGTACTGCAAAAAGCTAAAACTTTACTCGAGAAAGTGAATGTTTATGAACTTCAAATCCAGTCTTATAACGCTCAAAATAGAGTGGTAGAAGCACTCAACACAGGACTAGAAGTTCTGAAACTTTTAGGCATTTCTTTTCCTCAAAATCCCCACGCGCTACATATTATGGCGGGACTGAGTAATACCAAACTGAGCTTGGGATTGAAACGAATTGAGGATTTAGCTAACTTGCCAGAAATGATTGATCCCGAAAAACAAGCAGCCATGCGGATTTTATCAGGGATTCTCAGCAGTGCTATTCAGGCAAAACCCCCACTGATACCGCTGCTGGCATTTAGGATGGTCAAGCTGTGTATTAAATACGGTAATTCGCCTTATGCAAGTATTGCCTACGTTTATTATGGCGTAGTTATGTGCAAGCTAGGGGACATTAGTTTGGCATACCAATTCGGTCAACTGGCAATTAGGCTGTTAGACAAATTTCCCTCCCGTTCAATCAAAAGTAGAGTTTATCCAACATTTGGTTCTTTTATTCACCACTGGAAAGCTGCTCTCAAGTCAGGATTAGGCGATCTCAAAGAAGGTTTTACAAATGGGATGGAAACTGGAAATTTGGAATTTGCTGGTTATGCTATAGGTGCATATTGCTTAAACAAAATGTCGATAGGAGAGCCGCTAGATTTGGTGGAACAGGAGACTGGTAAATATATGAAACTAATGCAGCAATCTAAACTAGAAATGGCTGTACAGTATATAAGTATAGGCAGGCAGACAGCCCTCAATTTGCTCGGTCAAGCTGTCGAACCCTGTCATTTAGTCGGTGAGAGATTTAATGAAGTCAAAACGCTCCCCATTTTAATAGAATCTAAAAACTTTTTTTTAGTGGGTTTGGTTTATCATGCCAAAACTCAGCTTAATTTTATATTCAAAAACTATGCTCAAGCATTAGAAAATTCAAGGTTATTTGAGAAACATGAGGAGTCTGTAGCCGGATTCGATGTGGTTGCTCTGAATAATTTTTACTCATCTCTCAGTATGATAGCTTTGTATCCAGCAACTGGCAAAGGGGAACAAAAGCAATATTTGAAAAAAGTGCTGCAAAACCAAAAGAAGATGAAAAAATGGGCAGTTCATGCTCCGATGAATTATCAACACAAATACGACTTGGTAGCAGCGGAAACAGCGCGAGTGTTGGGGCAAAATACCGAAGCAATGGAATTGTACGATCGCGCAATTGAGGGAGCCGCAAAAAACGGTTACATTCAAGAGGAAGCATTAGCCTATGAATTAGCAGGAGAATTTTATCAATATTTGGGTAAAGAGATAGTTTCTCAAGCATATCTGACTAAAGCCTATTATGGATATATCCATTGGGGAGCCATCGCTAAAGTTAAACACTTAGAATCAACACATCCTTTCTTAGCAGCACAGACGCGCACAATTCCAACCCCAACCCTCGATGTCACCCGCACTACCACGGGAAATACTACCAGTAGTAGTTTAGGCGATTTATTAGACTTAGCTACTTTTATTAAGTCGGCGCAAGCCATTAATGGTGAAATTGTTCTAGAAAAATTGTTGACCAAATTAATCAAAATTATTTTAGAAAATGCAGCGGCTCAAAAAGTAGTGCTGCTGCTGGTGAAAAACGAGATCCTCTGCATAGAAGCTACTGGAAGTTTTGCGGAGGATAAAGTGACACTCTTACCCTCTATTCCCGTAGAAAATAGTCAAGATGTTCCCCTGTCTGTGATTAATTACGTACACCGCAGTCAAAAGCATCTAGTTTTAGACAATGCGACTGTCGCGGAACCTTTTAACGTAGATGCCTACATTCAGAAATATCAACCCAAATCAATTCTCTGTTTGCCGATTATTTATCAATCTCAGCGGCGCGGAATAATTTATTTAGAAAATGCTTTGACAGTAGGAGCTTTTACAGCAGAGAGAGTTGAAGTATTCAAAGTGTTAATTTCTCAAGTTGCTATTGCTGTAGAAAATGCTGGTTTGTACGCGCGCGAGAAAGAAAAATCTCAACAGTTAGAAAAATCTTTCAATGAACTGCAACAGGCGCAACTGCAACTGATTCAAAGCGAAAAAATGTCGGCTCTAGGCAACTTGATTGCAGGGGTTGCTCACGAAATTAACAATCCGCTTGGTTTTATTGCGGGCAATCTTGATGCTGCTGCTGAGGCTAGCTTAGATTTGATTGATTGCTTACAACTTTACCAAGAAAAATTTCCTAATCCTGGAGATGAATTACAGGATAAAGCATCAGAGATTGATTTAGAATATTTGATTGAAGATTTGCCGAAAATGCTTTTATCTATGAAATCAGGTACAGAGCGCATCCGCAATATTAGCAAGTCTTTGCGGACTTTTTCTCGCGCTGACAGTGCGAATAAAGTGTCAGCAAATATTCATGAGGGCATCGACAGCACTTTGATGATTTTACAGTATCGTCTGAAAGCTAAAGATACTCGCCCCGCGATTAAAATTATCAAAGAATACGGAGATATCCCGTCAGTTAAATGTTATTTTGGGCAACTGAATCAGGTATTTATGAATTTGCTGGCAAATGCGATCGAGTGTTTTGACGAATTCAATCAGGGTCGCACTTACGCTGAAATTGAAGCTTTACCGAATACGATCGCCATTATCACTCATCTCTCGGAGGATAACAACAACGTGGTGATTAAAATCAAAGATAACGGTCAAGGGATGTCATCGGAGATCAAGTCGAAAATATTTGACCATTTATTTACTACCAAAGGAGTAGGAAAAGGTACGGGTTTGGGGTTGTCTATCAGCAGGCAAATTGTGGAAGAAACCCACGGCGGTAAACTAACTTGCGAATCGGTGCTGGGAGAAGGTTCGGAATTTGCGATCGTCCTGCCGCTGAATTAAGGGACTCGGCGGTTGAAACCGCGTCTACACAAACGAAGTCTGCCTCCGCAGACTAAGAGGGAGTAACACAATTTTTAAAATTTGTCAATCTCTAATTATCTTTTAAAAAGTCCGCTGTTCACAGTCTACATTCGGCAGTATGCAGTTACATTATTAGCTAAATGTAATAACTATATTTGATAGGAGTATTTCGAGTGAACGCTGCCGAACAAGCCAAAAATATAGAAGTTGCCAGCAAAATTGCTGCGGTTGTTAATTTATTCAAGTCCGAATTCCCGGATGCAAAAGTCGATTTGAAACCTTGGATGAATGACGAGGATACTAGAGAACTTGTCGATCCAGATTCGATCGACATTGGCTTCCATTTTCCCGGTAGAAGCCGCTTGTTGCAAAGCCGCAGCATTTTGATTCAAATCCGATTTTACCAAGATCCGGTGGAAGGATATCGGCGGGCGATCGGAGTTGAGGCCGCCGGTTACGATCATAGTGGTCAGCAGTGGCACTTTTCTACTGTGGAAAATTGGAATTTTCTCGGCCTAACCGAACCTGCGGTGGAGTCGGCGCAAAAACTCAAAGACTTTTGCCAGCAGATTTTTGATTTGTTTAATCAATCAATCGATTTTAGATTTTAGATTTTAGATTTTAGATTGAAGGTCAATCGGCGATTGAAATCGGGCAACCACGGGGGGATTGCCCCTACGGAAACGAAGGTGGATTTGGTATTAGTCCCGATTGTCGCAATTGCCGATCGACTTACAGCCAACTGGATAAACAGATTTGTAAGTAGTCGATCGCTTGCCAAACAAAGTATAGCGGTTATCGCGGACTTGTTCGTACACGCGATCGCCCATCCACTTCATCCCCGGCATTGCCCGATAAGCAGCCACAAAAACCTCGCCAGCAGGCAATATCCGTCCGATTTCCTCCGCCGCATCGCTGCCCTGCCAGCGGCGTTCCGGGGTGTTGCCATCTATCAAAATCATCCCCATTTCGCAGTCACCAGACGTAATCCCAAAGTGATTTAATTGCTCTAAATCTTGCATGGAAATATACTCAAAATTCTGGCCTTTATCTAAGTTTTCTAGTAACTGCACCAAGGTAACGCAGAGATTGCAATTGCCGTCGTAAATTACGTTATATTTCATTAGTTGACTGTTGACTGTTGACTGTTGACTACTGACTACTGACTACTGACTATTCCCTACAGGAATCTCGATCGCAAATTCCGTACCTTGACCCGGTGCAGAATCGCAATGAAGCTGCCCGCCGTGCTTTTCCACTACAATTTGATAGCTAATAGACAGCCCCAAACCAGTACCTTTACCGGGTTCTTTCGTAGTAAAAAACGGATCGAACAGCCTTTCGTGAACATCTATCGGAATCCCCGGGCCGTTGTCAGCAATCCTAATCACAATATGAGAAGGATACCGAATCGAAGTATCAGAAACAGCAGAATCGGGTGGCATCAAAGCATCCTGTTCATATTTTACCTCCGTACAAATCCGCAGCGTCGGCGAAGGACAATAAGGAATAAGCGCCTGTTCCCCCTGCGCCCACTGTCCAGTCTCCATTGCCTCTTCCAAAGCATCAATTGCATTGCCGATAATATTCATAAATACCTGATTCAACTGTCCTGCATAACACTGTACGCGGGGCAAATTCCCGAACTCTTTGATCAGTACAATTTTAGGATGCCCTGCCGTTTCTTTCAACCTGTGTTGCAAAATCAACAAAGTGCTTTCAATCCCTTCGTGAATATCCACCTGCTTTTGTTCGGCTTCATCTAATCGCGAAAAATTCTTCAGTGACAGCACAATTTGACGAATTCGCTCTGCTCCCATTTTCATCGAATTTAAGAGGTTCGGCAAATCTTTGAGCAGAAAATTTAAATCAACATCATTTATTTCTTGTTGAATTGCCGATGTTGGTTGCGGGTATTCCTGCTGGTAAAGTTGCAGCATTTTTAGCAAGTCTTTAAAGTAATCGTCAGCGTGCATGACGTTGCCGTAAATAAAGCTAACTGGATTGTTGATTTCGTGAGCAACGCCAGCGACTAATTGCCCCAAACTTACCATTTTTTCATTTTGAACCATCATGCTTTGAGTTTTATGCACATCCCGCAGGGCTTTTGCCAATTCTTGATTTTTAGCCCTCAATTGACTTTCGGAAAGTCGCACCGCTTCTTCTGCGTGTTTGCGATCGGTAATATCTTTACGAATTGCTACATATTGATGGGGTTCGCCGTTGGTATTTAAGAAAGGTACAATGGTAGTATCCAACCAGAATAATGTGCCATCTTTAGCTTGATTTTTCATTTCTCCTCGCCAAACCTTTCCCTGGCGGATGGTTGACCAAAGCTCCTTGAAAAAATCGGCTGAGTGATAGCCAGAATTGACAAGTCTGTGGGTTTTGCCAATCAGTTCTTCTCGGGAATATTTAAAGAGTTCGCAAAATTGATCGTTGACATAGGTAATGGCTCCGAATTCGTCGGTATTCGAGACAATTGCCGATTGATCCAAAGCAAATTTTTCAAATTCCAACTCTTGGAGAGTTTGGCGCAATTCTGCTTCGGCTTGTTTGCGATCGCTAATA
The DNA here is from genome assembly GCF_036705285.1 of Microcoleus sp. B4-C1. Lineage (NCBI taxonomy): Bacteria > Bacillati > Cyanobacteriota > Cyanophyceae > Oscillatoriales > Microcoleaceae > Microcoleus > Microcoleus sp. B4-C1. Next base: position 71,702 of record NZ_JAUBUC010000012.1, read on the forward strand.
TCGGTAATCATCCGCAACACCCCGGAAAATTCGCCCTCACCGTCGAACATCGGCGTCGCCGAGACGATCGCCCACAAGTGAGATCCGTCTTTGCGAGTAAACTTAAAATCGTGGCGTTCGCGAATGCCTTGCCGCCGGCGCTGGACGTAACTTTCTGCTATTTTCCTAGACTCGCAGTCGATAAACTCAAATAGCGATCGCCCCAGCATTTCCTCCACAGTATACCCCAGCATTTCGGCCATCATGCTGTTAGCAAAAGTCGTGATACTTTCGCTGTCAAACATCCAAACGCCCTCCGAAGCCGTCTCGACAATGCAGCGGTAATAATTCTCCCTCTCCCTGACTGTTGCCTCTGCTTGCTTGCGATCCGTAATATCAGTTTGTACCGCAATAAAACCTTCTAGTTCGCCATTTTCTTGATAAATTGGGGCGATCGAAAGCGCCACCCAATAACCCTTTCCATCCTTGCTGTAATTGTATATTTCCTGATTAAACGGCACGCCCGCAGCCAAAGCAGATCGCAGTTGAGCAATAGTTACCGGGTCTGTTTGAGCGCCTTGCAGTACATCACCCGGTTTTTTTCCCTGCATTTCTGCCAGCACATAACCGCTAATCCGAGTAAATCCTTCATTCACCCATTCAATGCAGCCTTGAGCATCAGTAATAATCACACCATTTTGCGTTTTTTGAGCCACAATGGCCAAGCGCAACAATTCTGTTTCAGTTTTTTTGCTTTCCGTAATATCTTCAGCAATACCCAAAATGTACTTAGGCGCGCCCGATTCGTCAAACAAAGGAACTTTTTTTGTGTGCAAAATCCGCTTGCCTCGGTGCGGAAGTTCGATAGTTTGTTCGGGCAAATCTACGCCTTTTCTAGTTTCCAGCACTTCTAAATCTTGTGCTTGCAAGTAATTGGCCTGAACTGACTCCAACAAGTCAGCAGCATTGTTTAAAATCACTTCATCCCTGGAATAGCCAAACAATTCTTCGCTAGCAGTATTCCAATAAATAAATTTTTGCTCTACAGCATCTTTAATAAAGACGCTAATTGGTAGATTTTGCAGTACCGCATTCAGAAAATCTTGAGTGTTTCGCAGGTTTTCCTCAGCTCGCTTTCGTTCCGTAATATCCAAAATTACTCCGTCGAGATAAACAACCCGACACTGAGAATTTGCGATCGGCGAAACCGGCGAAACTGGCAAAACCACAGCCGACAAAAAGCCCTCAATTTCCCCTTGTTCCTCTTGTTTTCCTCTATCCTCTTCCGCCTCGCAGCAAACAGCTTTGCCTTTTTCGTAAACCCAGCTAATAGCGCCGTCAGCCCGGACAATCCGGTATTCAAGGATGTACGGAGTTCTGGTTTCTACACTTTTTTTGACAGTAGCATCCACATTTTTGCGGTCTTGAGGATGGATAATGCTGGCAAAAGAACGGACGCGATCGTTGATAAAATCAGAAGAAGGATAGCCTGATATTTCTTGAACAGCCTCGCTCAAAAACGCCATTGTGCGTGTTAATTCCTCCTCGTCCGTATACTCGCAGGTACAGCGGTAGACAGCACCAGGAATATTAGCTACTAAATTTTTATATTTTTCTTCGCTTTTTAACAAAGATGAGCCGTCTTCCTTATTGGGATCGCCGTTCTTAAATTTAGAAGAATTAGAGGAAATTTGCATGATTTTTTCACTTGTGAGTGCGGGGGCAAGTGTTAGAGTAGATTACCCTATAAAAAGTGAATTAAATTGGCGAAATAATTCGTTATAAACTAATATAGTACAAAATTAGTTCTGCGAACATTCAGAAAATTTGAGGGTGGCTAATAGGTAGAGCTAATCAAGGCTAGAGATGTAGAAAACAGTTCGGAAACGCATTGTCTAACGGATTTAATGGATTTAACTCACGCCCAGAGCACAATTATCAAGAACAGGCAAGAGGCCTGTTCCACAACAAGTGCATTTTCTTGTGAAGAGAACTATTATCAAGAACAGGCAAGATGCGTGCGTAAGTCCTGCCTTATTGAGAATGGTGCAACATATGAGTTAAATTCACATCTTGCACCATTCTCAATAAGCCTTTTCTGAACAGGCAAGATGCCTGTTCCACAAAGAATAGATTTTCTTGTGGAACAGGCATCTTGCCTGTTGCTGACAATGGTGCAACATCTCAGTTTAACGGATTTAACGAATGGATGTTGAGGTTCGAGGGAAATAGGGAAGATTTTCTCACTTTCCCACTCTGCGACTCTCCCACTCCCCCACTCCCCTTCCCCACTCCCTCACTCTCGTTAGAATAAGATAAGTTTCCTTGCTACCGACCAGCCCCTCAAACAAAAAACCATGACTCAACAACAACCCCGGATTTGCATTCTCGGCGGAGGCTTCGGCGGACTCTACACAGCCCTGCGCTTGAGTCAGTTACCCTTCTCCAAAACCGAAAAACCCGAAATAGTCCTAGTTGACCGCCGCGATCGATTTTTGTTCGTTCCCTTGCTGTACGAACTCCTGACCGGCGAACTCCAAACCTGGGAAATTGCCCCCCCGTTTGCCGAACTATTGGAAAACACAGGCGTGCGCTTTTGTCAAGGTACTGTCTCCGGCATCGATGTGGAGCAAAAACGAGTGCAGTTACACGACGGGCCAGAAATTCCGTGCGATCGCCTGGTTTTAGCTTTAGGCGGCAAAACCCCTCTAGATATGGTCAAAGGTGCCGTTGAATATGCTTACTCATTTCGCACTCTCGACGACGCCTACCGCTTAGAAGAAAGACTGCGGTTTTTAGAAGCCAGCAACAACGACAAAATTCGGGTGGCGATCGTCGGCGCCGGTTATTCAGGAGTAGAATTAGCTTGTAAATTAGCCGATCGACTCGGAGAAAAAGGTCGCGTGCGGTTAGTTGAGCAAGGGGACATGATTCTGCGGACATCACCGGAGTTTAACCGCCAAGCCGCCACCCAAGCTTTAGAAAAACGGAAAGTGTGGATCGACTTAGAAACAGCAGTAGAGGCGATCGAAGCAGACACAATATCCTTACTTTACAAAGGACAATTAGATGTTCTCCCCGTAGACATAGTGCTGTGGACAGTAGGAACTCAAGTTAGTCAAGCAGTGCGATCGCTACCCCTCAAACAAAACCAGCGCGGTCAATTAATAGTCAATCCGCAGATGCAAATTATCGACCATCCAGATATATTCGCCTTGGGAGACTTAGCTGAATGTCACGATGCAAATGGTCAAAAAGTCCCCGGAACAGCCCAAACAGCCTTCCAGCAAGCTGACTACACCGCATGGAACATTTGGGCCTCCCTGACCGGCCGCCCATTACTTCCTTTCCGCTATCAGCCCCTAGGAGAAATGATGACATTAGGAAATGACAACGCCACCCTAGCCGGTTTAGGAATTAAACTCGACGGACAACTAGCCCACATTGCTCGCCGCCTAGCCTATCTCTATCGGATGCCAACATTTGATCATCAGCTAAAAGTTGGTTTCAATTGGATTAGCAAGCCGATTCAGGATTTGCTGAAAAGTTAGTTAACTGTTAACTGTTAACTGTATTTATTAGTCCGCGCAGGCGGACTTTGTTTGTATAGTAGCGGTTTAAACCACCCAAAAACCTGACAAATAACAAATAACAAATAACAAATAACAAATAACAAATGACCAAAGTAATTTTTTTAGACGCCGCAGGTACACTATTTGATGTTCGCGGTAGCGTCGGCGAAGTCTACGGAGAACTAGCCAAGAGTTTTGGAGTAACAGTTAAAAGCGAAGAGTTAAATGCAGCCTTTTTCCAAAGTTTCGCCTCAGCAAGCCCGATGGCATTTCCAGGGAGAGAAACGGCAAAAATTCCCCAATTAGAATTTGAGTGGTGGCAAACAGTTTCCGCAAAAGCATTCCAAATAGCAGGCATTTTCCAGCAATTTTCTGACTTTCCCAAATTCTTTGTCGAACTCTACGCTCATTTTGCCACCGCCGAACCTTGGTTCGTCTATGCCGACGTATTGCCAGCATTAAATAAGTGGCAGCAACAAGGAATAGAATTAGCAGTAGTCTCGAATTTCGATTCCAGAATTTATGCAGTATTAAAAGCACTAAATTTAGCTGAATATTTCACATCAGTGACAATTTCCACCGAAGTTGGCGCAGCCAAACCCGATTCTCAAATTTTTACCGCCGCTTTGCAAAAGCACAACTGTATTGCGGAGAATGTGTTGCATATCGGCGACAGCTTCAAAGCTGATTATTGTGGTGCTAAAAATGCGGGATTAAACGCAATTTGGTTGAATCGCCAACAGGAAAAAATCAATTCAGGCAAATTGCCTTTAAGTGAAACAAAAATAGAAGTGTGCAGCAGTCTTGATTTTATAATCGAGGTTCTTAAATAGAGGACTTAGCGATAATGTGTAGGGTGCGTCGCTGTCAGAGATTCAATAAAAATTGGAGAGTATAGATGGCGACGCACCTTACCATAGCTTTTACATGAATTTTATGAGGTTAAGGTTAGGATTTTTATGAATTGACTTTGAGAGCTGTTTATTGAATAATATGAGTAATTTAACCGCAGAGAGCGCAGAGGGCGCAGAGGAAGAGAAGAGAAATGTGATGTGATTTTTATATCTAATTTTTACTGGGAAGGAACTCTATGGAACCTCGACTCACTCAAACTCAGTTAGCACAGGTAGTCGCTGAAATCGACAAGTTATCGCAGCAGCGCGAGTTAGAATTGGAACCCGATCAGGTAAGAGAAATTTTACGGGAGTTGAATCTGCCTGATGAGCTTTTAGAAGATGCGATCGCCCAAATGCGCCGCCGCGAAGTCCTAGAAAAACAGCAGCGACGGAATCGCTGGATCGCGATCGCCTCGACAGCGTGTGTCATATCTGCGATCGGTATAGGTGTACTGTTCGGGCAAAATCAGCAGCAGCAAACTGCTCAAATTGTCGCAGGAGAAGACCGAATTGCCCTATCTCAAAAGGGCGGTGACAGCCTTACTCAAGTCAACCGTCAAATCAATCCCCGCGTTTACTATCAGGTGACGTTGCAAAATGCTCTGATCGGTCGTGAGTTGTCTTTACAATGCGACTGGATTAATTCTAGCGGTCAAACTGTGCATCAGGGCAGGTATCAAACTCGCACGATCGATACTGCGGTTTGGAATACCCACTGCTTTTACGATCTCGGATCTGCTGCGGCCCCAGGCAAATGGGAAGTTCGGATGTCCCTGGATGGGCGCGTCATCAGCAGTGAACCTTTCACGGTGAAATAAATAGACTTATCCAAAAAAGCCTGTTTTGAACAGGCAAGATGCCTGTTCCACAATGATTATTGGAGACATCTAATGGGTGCGATCGACAAACCTTCACATTTTATCGGCTATTGGGGACTGGACGATCGCACAAAAACGCTCAGCCGTTTAGTCCCAGATTACTGCATTCGGCAGGGCAAATTATCAGAATGGGCGATCGCCTCTGCATCTGTACTCACGGCTGACACAGTGACGCTGAATGCTTGCGGGCGATTTGGGCCAACCGATTTACCGGGAGATGCTTGGGCGGCGGTAGAAGCGAAACAGCTACGGCTGGGGCGCGATCCGTTTGGGCGAGTGCCGCTTTATTGGATGCAGTTGGGAGAAACGATTTGGTTTGCGACGCAAATGCAACTGCTGCTACCGCTGATTGCTTCCCCTCAAATTAGCCCGATCGCCCTACACAGTTATGCTTGTTTTTCCTACGTGCCCACGCCGTTAACGCCGATCGAGCAAATTGCATCCGTAGCAGCCGGAAGCGAGATGATTTGGGAAATCGCCGATATTAAGGATCTGCCGAAAGTGAGATCGCTGCCTTCAGCTTGGCAAGAAGCGCCCCAACTACTGCGCCGTGAGGATGAGGCGATCGCACAATTGCAAGGGCTGTTGCAACAGGCGATCGATCGACAAGTGGCCGATTTGCCGATCGACGAACCCGTGGGCGTTTTACTCTCCGGCGGCATCGATTCTTCCCTGGTAACGGCGCTGCTAGTGAAAGCAGGCTTGCAGGTGCGCGCCTATGCCCTCGATTTTGGTGTCGAAGCCTATTCCGAACTGCCCTACGCCCAACAGGTGGCGGACTTTTTTCAGATTCCGCTGATCCGAGTGGCGGCGACGGGCGATGCAGTGTTGCGGGCGATCGGGCCAACCGCCAAAGCCCTCGATTTACCCTATGGAGATGGCACGACGGCTGCGCTGTTTTTGCTCAAACAGGCGGCGGCGCAAGACGTGCGAGTTGTATTCAATGGCGAGAATGGCGATCAGTTATTTGCCGGATGGACAAACAAGCCTTTGATTGCACACGGAGTTTACACGGCAGAACATCCGGCCGGAAAAGAAACTTTTGAACAGCAGTATTTGCGGACGTTTCAGCGATTTTATGGTTATGAAAAACAGATTTTTTCGCCAGAAATGCTCGATCGCATCCAGTCTCACGATTTGAGCGTTTATCTGCAAGACGCGATCGATCCCGGTTGTTTGTCGAAGAGGTGTCCTTCCCTGCTAGCGAGGCTGCGGCGGGCTTCGCTGATGCTCAAAGGTGCCCAAAATATTCAGCCGAGGGCAACGGCATTGGGGTTTGCTTGCGGTTTGTGGGTGCGATCGCCCTTCTGCGACCCCGACCTCACGGAGTGGACGTTTCAACTCCCTGGCGAGCTGCTACTGCAAGGTGCGTGCGAAAAATACATCCTCAAAAAAGCCTCCGAACGCTGGTTGCCACCGGAAATTGTCTGGCGGGAAAAGCGCGGGATGGGAGTCCCGTTGAAGGTTTGGTATTACCGGGAGTTTTGGGCTGCGATCGGCGATCGGCTGAATCCGAATCTGTTGCGATCGCAAAATTGCTGGCAGCCCCATTTGGCTGACTCGATGTTATCGGGACAACTCGGAGTTGCCATGCGCGATCGCTATATTGGCAATAATCTCTGGTTGCTGCTGATGTGGCAGGCATGGCGAACCGAGGTTTTAGGCGAAATTCCGGTTAAGCGATCGCTCGATCATGTGTTTTGGTTGCCACCGGCGATCGGGCAACGCATTTGGAAATATCGAAGGAGGTTGATGGTTGATAGTTGACAGTTGACAGTTGATATGGGCGGGGCGGGTTTATAAATTTGTTGGCTTTGAATTTGAGAATAATGGTGAACCCGCCCCTACAAGATATGGAATTATATCAGACAGATCCATCGGACTTGATATAACCTCCGTTACATCCGTTAAATCCCGTACATTCCTCGTTGCCAAACTTCTTCCTTATGACGGAATCTTTGCTACAGAATGAAACCAAAACTCATTCGCCGCCGTTCTCCGAAGCAATGGCCCAGCGACTTTTGTCAACTTATGGTTCGCCTTTATATGTGTATCAGGCCGATATCCTCCGTCAAACCCTTGACGATATTACCCGATCGATCGACTATCCGCACGTTCAGTTTCATTTTGCTAGCGTCACCAACGGCAATATTGCTCTGTTGCAATTGATTCAGCAGGCTGGTTGGGGGCTACACGCGAATACACCGGGGGATGTTTTTTTGGGACTGAAAGCGGGTTTTACGAGCGATCGCATTGTCTACACCGGCAGTAACCTCAACAGGGCGGATATTCAGCAATTGATTGAATGGAAGATCGATCAATTTAACTTCGATTGTCTGTCCCAACTCCAAGATTTTTGCGAATATTCCGGGAGTCAACCGCGATCGATCCGTGCCGAAATTGGACTGCGCCTCAACTCACCAGAATTGACGGGAGACAGTCGGATTGGAGTGCGTCCCGCCGAATTCGAGAAAGCCAACGAAATCGCGCAGCAGCAGGGGTTGAGGATTACCGGATTGCATTTTTATAGGGGGACTGGAACTAACGCCACGAGTGCTTTTACGCAGGCGATCGATCGGCTAATTGCGATCGCCCAACTGTTGCCCGATTGGCGAACCCTCGATTTTGGCGGTGGTTTTGGCTATCCCTATCGAGGCGGTGCGGTGTTTGACTGGCGGGAGTTTGGTGCGGCGATTACTGAACGATTGAGTGCGCTATCTCGCCCGATCGAGTTGGTGATTGAACCGGGACGATCGGCGATCGCAGGTTGTGGCGTTTTGCTTGCGAAAGTTGTTTCGGTGAAGTGGTTGGGCGACAGGCAAATTGTCGGCGTGGATACGACTGTATCAAATCTATCGGTACCTGCGGTGCACGGGGGCTATCGGGCGATCGCAACTTGGGAAACTGGCGATGTATCGCGGCATGAAACGGATATTTGCGGCAACACAACTTATTCGCGGGATTATTTGGGGCGCAACTGTTGGCTACCCAAACTCAAAACTGGGGATACGATCGCAATTTTGGATAGCGGGGCTTACGGCTATGCGATGTCATCTCATTTTCTGCACCGCCCCCGCCCTGCTGAGGTGTTAATTGATGCTAAGGGCGATCGATTAATTCGACAGCGAGAAGACTATTCTATCTTGTTAAACGGGCAAGTATTTTAAACCTGAGATGTTACACCATTCTTAAGAACAGGCAAGATGCCTGTTCCACAATAAATAAATTCTCTTGTGGAACAGGCATCTTGCCTGTTGCTGACAATGGTGTAACATCTCGGTTGTAACGAAGTTATCTCTCTTCTCTTCCTCTGCGCCCTCTGCGGCCTCTGCGGTAAAATCATTCCAAAACAACCGTCAACGATATAAATCCATTAAATCAATCAGGAGTAACCGAAATGGGAATGAAATGCGTCCAGTGTAATACCGATAACAATTTGCGCGATCGTACCAGGAACTCAGGTCGCTGTAAGAATTGCAATCATCCGTTTGTCTTTGAACCCACTACCGTCACTGATAAAACATTGGCATTCACCGATCCCTTTTTCAAAAAGGCGATCGAAAATATTTCCAGCCAAAATATGTTGTTTTTTACGCACAAACAGTTTTTGTATTTTATTGACCAAAAGCTTAAATCTCGCGCGCCAGAAACCAGTTGGATTTTGACCTACTTCTTGTTTAGCGTATTTGCTGGAACCTTCTCCCTTACCTTCGCTCTTGCTATTTTTTCCTCACAATTCGCAGTTATTATTTCCTTCGCTCTCTACAATTTGATTTGGATATGGCTATTTTTCCACTCCAGCAAATCTCCTGCTCAAGGTATTCGCGGCAGAAGAATTAATGCTAAAAACCTCCAAATTTTAGGGGGAATTATTTTAGTGAGCGGCATTTCAGGAAGCCTAATATTTGATTATTTTCCAGGATACATCGTAGCGATTATACTAGGGCTATTTTCCTACTGGCTCGGCATTTACCAAAAAACTCGCCCACAGATAACGGGTGAAATATTTCTAGTTAATCAAGCGCAGAGCGATAAATGGCTGCGAGACTGGCAAACAGTGAACGGCACATTAGAAAAACTGCTCCCTGCACCTCGTCAAGAAGCTTTACCCGCCAGCATCGATCGCGAAGTTAGCGCCTACAGTTTCGATCGCGCAATTATCTGCGACAGTGACGAAATCGCTCAATTCCTGATTGCCAACAACGTCCATTTTGAAAACAACTGCGCCATTCTTAGTATTAGTGGCTATCCCCAAAGCATCTTCAGTACCGTGATTGAAATGCTGCGGCGCAATACCGATTTAAAAGTCTATGCACTGCACAATGCGAGCCCTGCAGGAGTTCGCTTGGTAAATCAACTGCGAACTAATCCAAACTGGTTTGCGAATCAAGCGGTGACAATTTTTGATTTGGGAATTTCTCCCCGTCAAATCTTAGCATCCCGCGATATGTTTGTGCAGCAATCTCAAACAATCGCACAAACAGCCCGTCAATTACCCGACGCTGTAAGGCAAAGTTTAACAGCAGAAGAACTAGCATGGCTGGATGCAGGCAATTTTGTGGAATTGGAATCGTTTACGCCGCAGCGGTTGTTGCGCGTGGTGAATTATGGGCTTGCTCAGAGTGGCGAACCGCAGGGTAACGAGGGCTTAATATTAGTGGATGATAATGTTGGATATGGTGGCGGCTATGTGTTTGTCTCCGATAGTTTTGGTTAGGGCGTGTTTTCAAGACTTTTTTATTATTAATAATAACCTTAAAAAGTCTTGAAACTTAGTCTGAATAAGATTTTTAGCGCTCTTTTGTTAAAATCCTAAAAAGCTGAGCTCTGTAACGGCTTTAGCGATTTTAAAATGAGGAGGAAAAAAGCTGAGATTAACTTGGTGAGTAAAGGTTTGAGATTTTTTAAATTCCCCCCACGGGGAGGGAATTTAGTTTAAATTGTGTGAAATTTGCCTTCAACTTTCTCTCGTCTGGTTTTGTTTTTGTAGGCGCGGTTTCTAACCACCAGGACTTCTAACCGCCTGGACTTATTTAAGTCGTATACTCCGCATTAATCTTCACGTAGTCGTAACTCAAATCGCATCCCCAAGCTTTCGCAAAACCGCTGCCATTCCCGACACTAACCTGAATTAAAACCGTATCAGCCTTCAAATATTCCCCTTCCGCAGCCGCTTTCATATAATTACTTGCAGCAGCGCGATCGAACTCTTTAGGTTGTCCGTTTTCCATCATCAAAAAATCCCCCAATTGAATCCGCAAATTCTCTTGCTCGAAAGCGACACCAGCGCGCCCAGCCGCCGCCGCAATTCTGCCCCAATTCGGATCGCGTCCGAAAATAGCAGCTTTCACCAAAGAAGAACCGACAATTGTTTTGGCAATTTTACTCGCAGAAACTTCATCTAGCGCGCCACTAACTTGCACTTCCACCAAACAAGTTGCACCTTCGCCGTCACGGGCGATCGCCTTTGCTAAATGCACGCAAACTTCTGTCAGCATCGCCTCTAATTTTTCAGCATCTGCCCCCATTTCTGTAATTGCGGGTGTGCGGGATTGACCGTTTGCCAAAGCAATTAGCGAATCGTTGGTACTGGTATCGCCGTCAACAGTAATTTGATTGAAACTTCTGTTAGCCGCCCGACTCACCATTTCTTGCCACAAATGCGATGACACTGCTGCATCGCAAGTTACAAATGCCAGCATTGTTGCCATATTCGGGTGAATCATTCCCGAACCTTTGCAAATGCCGCCGATGCGGACGGGTCGATCGCCAAACATGGTTTCCAGCGCGATCGTTTTCGGCACTAAATCAGTCGTACAAATAGCCTTAGCCGCCGCATCGGAACCAGTTTCCGATGCCTCAGCAACTAATCGGGGAATTCCCGCCCTCAGCGGCTCCATTTTTATCCGCTGTCCGATGACGCCAGTGGAGGCCAAAAGAATCGATTCTGGAGGAATATTCAGCGCTTCTCCCAACAATTCGGCACTTTCGAGGGCATCTGCCAAACCTTGTTCGCCAGTAGCAGCATTAGCTTGTCCCGCATTGCACAAAATTGCTTTCGCACTGGGTTTAGCTTGCAAACGCTGGCGGCAGTAGTCCACGCAAGCAGCCCGGACAGTGGAGGTTGTGAAGACTCCGGCGGCGATCGCGTCTACCTCTGACAAAATTAAACTTAAATCTGGTAAGCCTGAAGGCTTCAAGCCCGCTGTAATTCCCGATGCTCGATACCCTCTGGGTGCTGTAACTCCGCCGTCAATTTCTTTCCAGTCTGACATCATGACCTCCCTAGTAGCCTTCAATCTGCTGAAAGGGGATTATACCATTTTAGATTTTAGATTTTAGATTTTAGACTTCGGCGTGAGCGCTCAGTCGAACGATTTTAGATTTTAGATTTTAGATTTGCCATTCTTTTGGGCCCAATTTCCCATTCCTCATTCCCAATTCCTAATTCCCCATAAAACTAATCGCGGCTTCCAATCTTGAGTTAGAACTCAAGAAGAAGTCGCGACGGTTTGGTAATTGACATTATTAATTTTTAGCTAGCAAACAACACACTCGATTCAACTATCTCGCCGTTGAAAAAAGGGGTTATTTGCGATCGATACTCGCTGGAGAACCAGCATCTAAACCAACTTCAGCAGCCACACGGCTCAGCATGGATTCCTGACGGTTTTTGACGACGTGTTGATGGCGCATCATCAGGTTGCGGGCTTGTTCTTGAGTGGACATAACTGATTTCTCCAAATTATAGGTAATAACTTCGTAGACAATTGTCGAAATTGAGTTTGCCCTAGCTCATAGTGGCGTTGCTGCGATCGTAGCTGGCTTGAAAGCTGGGCTGCGGTTTGCCTTGAATGTGACCCCAGTAGTGCGTATCTTCCATCCCGACTTCGGTGGCGGTGCGGTTGAGCATGGATTGCTGGCGGTTCTTCACCAGTTGGTGGTGGCGCATCATCAGAGAGCGAGCTTGATTTTCGGTAGACATATGGGGTTCCTCCGTATTCTTTAGATTAATGTTGGGCTTGTTTTTTCTTCTCTTCTATCACTATAACAGACAATTCTGTATCTAAAGCTACCAAATAAAAATTGTCACAAAAGTTTACAATTGGGCTATGGGGCGAGAATCTCGATCGAGGTTGCAGGGAGTGCGATCGACCTTGGGCTAGTTGATTCAGGCCCAACCTCAAGCAGCAGTTGGCAAAATTTGACAATACTCCTCTTCTAAGAGCCACATTTTAGCGGCTACCTAATTGCCAAGGGCAAAAATAACTTTATAGTTTGGTTCAGAGTTATAGATGCAGAATTTTGCCTCTCAAGAAAGTCGAATTTGCCTTAGTTAACAGTAAATTTAATAAGTAGCGAATCACAATTAGATTTACAATGATTAAGCAGCTATGCTCAAGCATAGTCAAGTTTTTTCTAGTCAACTAGATAATAGAGTTGGGCTAAGTGAATCGCCCTCGCCATCCTCAAAAAGCGAGCTTTGTTTGTTGATAAAAATAGATTAAGTCCCAGCAGTCTCCCCACAAAAAAGAGCGATCGTCCTCCCGTAGAAAAACAATCGCCCATTCACCTATAATTTCAATTAACATCAAGTCCCGCCCTTAAAAAACTATGTTCCACAATTCCAGAGCTCCCCCCAGCCTCTTTTTCAGGAGGCTGCCAGGGGGAGCGAAAGGCTCTGACGTTAGTTTTTCAAGTTGTGTGTACAGGGTAGCCCTTAAGAAAGGCGTGCCGGAGAATAAGCGGCCCTAATCGTCAAACAGTAGACTGGTACTACATAAAACGTTAAGTTGACAGGAATGCTACTCGGCGACTTCAGCTTCAGCTTCCGCTTCAGGTGCATCTGGCACATCTTGCTTGATAGTCAAATAGCGAATCACTTCTTCGCTCAGACGCATCGCGCGCTCTAGGGTAAAAATTGCAGCGCCCGGAGCTGTATAGTTCATTTGAACGTATACTCCGTCCCGGTGCTTGCCGATTTCGTAAGCCAAGCGGCGCTTGCCGCGGTGCTGAGTTTCGATGCTTTCAGCACCTTGATCGCGCAAAATAGTTTGATATTTAGCGATCGCCTGGTCTGTCATTTCCTCACCCAAATCTGGGCGCAGAATGTACATAGTTTCGTAAATAAACGGTTTCATGGCAATAATCCCCTTATGGACAACAAGGCTTCTCACGAAGCAAGGACTTATTATCATATCCCAACAATGAACAATCTCAAAACTAAAAAACCAAATTCCCCAAACAACACTCCCTCGCCGTGGAGCACCCTGTGGACGTACAGCATCATGAGCGCGATCGCACTTTTAATGCTGTTTCCCTTGCTGTGGCTGCTCAGCACCTCCCTCAAATCCCCCAACGAAAACATCTTTCAATTCCCCCCGCAACTGTGGCCACAACAGCCAACCCTCGAAAACTTCATCAAAGTTTGGCAAACCAACCCCTTCGGCCGCTACCTTTTCAACAGCACCCTAATTGCCGGTCTCACAGTTAGCATCAACGTCCTCTTTTGTGCCCTCGCCGCTTACCCCTTAGCCCGACTCAACTTTCGCGGTCGCGAAGCCATCTTAATCACGATCGTTTCCACAATCATGATTCCCTTCCAAATAGTCATGATTCCCCTATACATATTGACTGTACAACTCGGACTAAAAAATAGTTATTTAGGCGTAATCTTTCCCGGACTAGCCTCAGCCTTCGGCATATTTTTATTACGACAAGCATTCCTAGCAGTTCCCAAAGAACTAGAAGAAGCCGCCCGCATCGACGGCTGCAGCGAATTAGGCATTTGGTGGCACGTCATGATTCCGGCAATTAAGCCGGCTTTAGTTACTTTAGGAATTTTCGTATTTATCGGTTCTTGGAGCGACTTTCTGTGGCCGCTGCTAGTTTTAGACAGGCCGGAATATTACACTTTACCTTTAGGTGTAGCCAATTTAGCCGGGACATTTTCCTTAGATTGGCGTTTAGTGGCGGCGGGTTCTATTATTTCTATTGTTCCAGTTTTAGGACTATTTTTGCTTTTGCAAAAATACATTGTGCCAACAGAAACTGCGGCAGGAGTCAAAGGATAGAATCAGCACAAAAAATCGGCGTTTATCCGCGTTCCTCTGCGGTTAAAAATTAAAATCTTTTGAACTCAAAACTCACAAAATTTATTTGTGATGTAGGAACAGCCAGCAATCTGCTGGATTGTTTACTACGCTGGGGTTGTAGATACTATCATCGCTTTTGCAAATGCGATCGATGCCGAAGACTGGCAAAAATTGCGATCGCACCTAGCCGGCGAAAGAGATATCGACTCTTCGGAATTTTGAGGAATCAAACAAACTATGGTAATTGTCAGCGACAATCCTGAAGTGCATGGCGGTTTGCGGGGCAAATCGCAATAAAATCTCATTCACAACTGAAATGCGAACTGATTTTTCCTAACTAAAAAATTCCCCCTACCTGGGAGTAAAAACTGCACTAGGGTAAGCAATCCGCTTGTGATTGAACTGTTCCCAAACTCGCACAAAAATCTCCGCAATTAGAGACATATCCTCCCGCGTTAAATCCGAATCAATCAACTGATTATCCTGCCAGCGAGCCCTCAAAATCTTATTAACCATATTCAAAGCCTCTTCATGAGTAGCATCCTTGAGCGATCGCAAAGCAGCCTCGCAAGAATCCGCCAGCATCAAAATCCCGGTTTCCCGCGACTGCGGAATCGGCCCATCATAGCGAAAATCCTCCTCCCTCACTTGGCGACTTGCGATTGTTAACTTTGAATTATCCGCATCTGGCAACACCATCTTTAAATCTTCTATTTCTTTTGCAGCAATTTGCTGCGCTTGGTGGTAGAAGTAAGCAATTAACATTTTACCTTGGTGTTCGGGAATAAACGCCTGAATTGCCTTCGGCAATCGATGCTTCCGCGCCATCACCAAACCCTCAGTAACGTGCTTTTTAATAATCTCCGCGCTCGCCCAAGGGTCATTAATTTCATCGTGCTTGTTGGCCCCGCCCATTTGATTTTCACAAAATCCCAGCGGGTCGTGCATTTTTCCAATATCGTGGTATAATGTCCCAGCTCTGACCAGCTCAACATTGCAGCCAAGTTCCCGGGCCGCAGCCTCTGCCAAACTCGCCACAAACAGCGTGTGCTGAAAAGTCCCCGGAGCCTCGGCAGCCAACCTCTTCAACAGCGGGCGGTTGGGATTGGCAAGTTCCGCCAGCCGGATCGGCGTAATCAAGTCAAAAACGTGTTCCAAATAAGGGCTGATGCCGATCGCCACAACGCTCCAAGCCAAACCGGCCAAACTTTGCGCGCCCACCGTACCGAGTACGACGTACCAAATCGCACCGGCAGCCGCGCTGGCAATCAAAGTCCCCACCAGATAAACGCTGCCCTGAGCCAAGCCGACAGCTACGCCCAAAAGAGCCAATTCCTCGCGCGATCGCAGCCGCCCGGCCATAAAAGCGCCCAGCAATCCGCCCGCCCCGCTAGCCACCAAATGAATCAAGTCCACATTTAAGCCAATGGGCAGCAGCGCCGACAGCAGCCCCACCACAGTGACTCCCACCGCCGAACCGTAGAAGCCGCCCGCTAAAATCCCGATCGCGGGCAAACTCGTCCAAGGCAGCCCCAAACTCACCAGCACCGGCGCGCTCAAAGTCAGCAGCAGCAATAGCAAATGATCTCTGCGGCGCAAGCGGTAGTGCCTTTCCACCAGTAGTACGATCGCAATTGCCCCCGCGACTAAACAAACAAAACCCGTCAGCCCCAGCCAATTCACCCCCCGCCGGCTCAAACCAAAATAGTCCAGCAACACGAAATCTTGCTGCGATATCTCTTGTCCTTGTGCAACAATTATCTCGCCCTGATCTACTGCGATCATCACCGGTTTCACCTTTTGGGCCGCTAATTCAGCTAGCTGTTTGGTTTCCTCCCGATCTCTCACCAGATTTGGCTGCAAAATCGCTGTTAAACCCTCAACCGCCAAACCTTGGGACTCTAACGGCACTTCATCAGCCACTTGCAGGTTCACGGCTTCTTGTAAAATCTCTTTGGGCAACCCCTGCGGGATACCTTGAGCCACCATTCTTTTTGCCGCCCGACTCATACCGGTTTGGGTTTTCTGCCAAGCTGCTTCGGACAAATCAAACAGCGAAGTATCGTAAATCTGGGGCAGCCCCAAAACCGACGGTTCTCCCAGCGCCTCCACAGCATTGAGATAGCGCTGGCGAGCAGAGGAAATACTGTCTGTCAGGCTTTGAAAGTCTGCTGCCCGGACTGATCGGCTGTAAGCTTGCAGTTGAGCGATAGCATCTTGCTGAGACTTGTTATCTGTTGCCCCAGCAATTGCCGGGGAATCCAAACTCAATCGCTCGGAAGTTGCACTTTTGTCACCCGCTTGCGCCAAAATCCAGCGCCACTCCCACTCGGGACAGCCCCGCAAGTAAACCTGAACCGCAAGTGAGAGCGCCGAGGTACTCGCAAACGGAAACGGGCCTACCGCCTCCCGTAGCTCGCTTCCCTGCTGCAAAAATTGTTGCAATTCTTTATAAATTTGTCGATCGACCGCCGAATCCAGCATTAATATAGCTACAGCCCCTATCCGCGCTGCTTTCCGCTGTTCTTCAGTAGTTTTGTAATCCGGGACGCTAGCAGTGGCAGGAGCCTTAATCGTCTGAGGAGCTTTCGTCCCCACATCCAGTTTCGGCTGGTTGTAGAAGCGGTGGCCCAGAGTGCTGCTTAGGGAAACTACCGCTACCAGCGCCAACATAGGGGAACGAGCTTGATTTTTGAGGCTTGATTTGGAGGTTTTACTTGTAAATTTAGTAGTAAAAGTCTCGGGAAGAAGCCATTTCTGGCGCGACAAACGGCTCAGGAGAGGCCCGCCAGCGCGTGAGGTATCTGCTTTGCTGCCATTTTGCACTTTAGCAATGTGTTGGCGCAGTGAGCGCGCAGCCCCTAGCTGCTCAATCTGTCGCATCAATGAGGAGAGCGTATTCATTTGTGTCGAAGATATATCACTGTTATCCAGCAGCTTTGTCAGAATTTCTGACTATGCATCTTGATTGATTTTATCCGAACTACCCATATTCTCGTTGAAACCCGGTTTTTTGGGGCAGGCGCGTCCGATTTAATTTTTCACTTTTTAATCTTTAATTGGCGCTCTCCTTCCACTTTCGCTTTTGACTTGTTAATTGCTGGTTTCCCCTTACTGTTAAAAGCTTTAACCTTTATATTTTACGAGGTCTAATGACATAAGGTGCAGCCACCGATCGGGCTAGCACTGCAGAATCAAGTCCGGCATCGGGCCTGTAAACGCCTGCCCAAACTGCAAACAGGTTATTTGCTAACTCTACAATTTTTACATCGCTGCCAGTTCCCCAGAGCAAAGGTTCTCGGCCCTCGGCTAGCTGCTGCGAATTAACTTGAGCCGAAGATACCTGTCGCCATTCTACAGGAATCGCAGCAACGCCGTTATAAGCTCCAGACAAAGCTCCCGTCAAAGCGCAGGTTATTTGTCCGGCTATACCACAGCGGGCAGCGCGCACCACTGACAAGCGCAAGTCTTCTGGGGTGTTCAAAAAGCAGTAGAAAGCTAAGGCAATGGGAATGAAATTTCCTGGATTGACAATTGACTCGGTTGGTAATTTTTTTTCACCTTCGCCCTGTCTTTCTCGCAAAGCTGTGGCGCTTTTGCACAGATGAGTGGCGGCTGTTTCTAAATCGGCTCCCTTTTCTAATAGTGTTTGTACTTGCAGCAGCAGCTCTGTTAAGGCATTCTCTGTTTTCAGGTAGGCAAGTGTTTGCTCGATCGCTGTCGCGGGGTCAAGTCTTTCTTTGAGAGATCGGGCGATCGTATATGCTACTGCTAAAATTGCTGTTTCCCATTCTGGCTGGTTTTCGTTGTGCCAAACCTCTATCGCCAGCATGATTTTTTCTCGCAGTTTGGCTTTATTTTCGTGAAAAAACATCGCCGATGGCAGCGCAGCAACGGCAGCTTCACCAGGGTTAAGCAGGGTTTGAAACTCACTGTTGCGGGGATGGTAGATTTCCGACTTGGCAAATGCTTCCCAAGTATCGCGCCAATCTTTTAAATCTAAACCCCTACACCGAATTAAACTTTGAGCACACGCTACCGCAAGTGTCCCGGATGCGGATGAGTCTTTGCCACTTGGGATTTTACTGTTGACAGAATTCAACGCCAATGTTGCGCCACTTACGGTCAATTGTTGGTGTTTCGTCAGTTGTAAAATCGGCTGCAAGTCTTCTGTTTGGGGGGGAATACCGACGAGTTGCCTCTGGTATTGCAGGCCTAGAGAGTCTCCTAAAACTGCCCCCAGGATGGTTCCTTGAAACTTGCTCAACAGGGAATGCCGCATTTGAATTTAACTCAAGTTGTTAGTAATTGGTAATTTATAATTTATGATTTTTTATGGTATCCTGTTTTACCCAAGTCTTGTGGTTAATTTGAATTCAAGCCAAAATTCAACCCAAACATATAAGGGCTGGTTTTCCATCTAAAACCTGCCCTCATCCGATCGCTACCATCGGTAAATTTTTAATTTTTAATCAGGTAACTAACTAGAGCTTGCAGCCCCAGCCGATAACTTTCTGGGCCAAAACCGCTGATTTGTCCGATCGCCACCGCTGCGATAAAGGAGTGGTGCCGAAAATCTTCCCGCCGATAAATATTGCTCAGATGAACTTCTACCGCCGGGATATTCACCGCTGCGATCGCGTCTCTAATTGCCACACTCGTATGAGTATAAGCTCCAGCATTAATCAATAAGCCTTGGTGCTGCCCTAACATCGAGTGAATTGCATCCACCAATACCCCTTCATGATTCGACTGCTGAATTGAGACTTGCACCTGGAGGGCTTGCGCTTCTCGTTCTAGCAACTTGTTGATATCATTTAAAGTCGCAGAACCATAAACTCCAGGTTCTCGCTGACCCAATAGATTCAGATTAGGGCCGTGAAGTACCAGGATATTTAACAATTTTAAAATTTCCCGCGCAACAAAAATTATGAGAGTTTTGACATGGGATTTAGAACCAGTCTGCCACCTCAAACGTCAAACCTTAAACCTCAAACTTCTAATTCAGTCCCGACTACCTGCGATTCCTCGGTTGGTTTACAGGAATACGAATCGGTTCTAGTTCAGGTTCATGTTCGGGACTCAGCAGTCCTTCTATCAGCTTGCGAACCCATTCTTTAATTTGTTCCAGCACCTTTTCAATGTCTTCCATTGAACGGATAGCTCCTTTTTTTATAGTCTAGATTGCTAAACCGACGGCTAAATATCTGAAAATAAGCAAGCACGACTTTGAAACCAAAGGTCAAACTTGCTTTCTCGCTTGCTGGTTATTTTGAGCAATGGAGAGAGTCAGTATATTGGCCAATCAGTCCTCTCTTATTATCATAACTAATCTTTACAGATAATCAAGAGGCAAAAGGAAAATTGCCGAATTATATCGGAGTAGAGAGTGTTAAATAAAGCTTAAGCTTACGGTTTACTGTTGACAATTGACCAATCGTAGGATTTTTTCTACGCTTTTGCCAACAATAATGTACGCCGGAGCCGATCGAGCGCCGTACAGCTACTCAAATTCCGAATCCACTCGCGGCCTCTGGCATCGCCAAAACGGTATTCAAAGCTTTCTGCGGATCCGTGGGGGCCAGCTAAACCAACATAAACCAGTCCGACAGGTTTAGCATCTGTGCCACCTCCGGGCCCGGCAATGCCTGTAATACTCAATCCCCAATTTGTATTGAGACTGGCACGCACTCCCGCAGCCATTTGTTTTGCCACTTGGTGGCTGACTGCCCCAAATTCGGCTAAATCTTGCGGCTTAACACCTAATAATCCTTCCTTAACCCGATTGTCGTAAGAAATAATCCCGCCTAAAAAGTAGCTCGAACTGCCGGGAACACCCGTCAGCATCGCCCCCAATCCTCCTCCCGTGCAGGATTCAGCCACGCTAAGAGTTTGCCCCGCATCCAGCAACAATTGGCCCACAGTCGAAGCGAGGGTATCGCTATCAGCACCGTAACAGTCTAAGCCGGCAATTTGCCGCAATTGTTGTTCGATCGGCTCAATCAAGTTTTTCGCAGCCACTTTCTCGTTTGCGCGGGCCGAAATCCGCAGTTTGACTTCGCCGTGATTGGCGTAGGGAGCCACAGTAGGATTAGTTAAATTCAAAAAACTATCTACTTTTTCCGCCAATGCTGACTCAGCAATCCCCCAAAATTTTAATGTGCGGCTGTAAATAGTGGCGCTGCACCAGCCGTTATTTTGCAGGTAAGGAACGGCGGTTTCTTGCCACATCAAGTGCATTTCCGCCGGTACGCCGGGAAAAGTCATTACTGTCACGTCAGAAACCGGTTGCCAAATAATGCCCGGTGCAGAACCGCTGCGGTTCGGCAGAATATCCGCAGTTTCTGGAATTAAAGCTTGCTTGCGATTGCTGGGACTCATGGTGCGTCCCCGCTGGGCATATTTGTATTCGATATCGGCGATAATTTCCGGCTTTTCTATTAAGGGAACCCCAAAAAAATCGGCGATGGTTTCCACTGTCAGGTCGTCTGGTGTGGGGCCCAGACCGCCGGTGAAGAGCAAAAGCTGCGATCGACTGACGGCGATTTCTAACACTTGTTTGATACGTTCTGGATTGTCCCCCACCACTGTTTGATAGTAGTGAGGGATTCCCAGACTCGCTAATTCTTTGGCTAAAAACTGGGCATTGCTATTAAGAATATCGCCTAACAGCAATTCAGTGCCAACACAAATAATTTCAGCAACCATTATTCGATTTTAGATTTTAGATTTTGGATTTTGGATTGGGGAATTGGGCAAACAGGGCATTGGCAAAACAGGGAATTCGGCATTGGGCATTGGGCATTGGCCCGCGCAGGGCATTGGCCCGCGCAGGGCATTGGGAATTAGGCATTTGGCATTTGGCATTAGAAATTATTTTTCTTCCTTCTTCCTTCTTCCTTCTTCCTTCACCTAGCGTGTCTCCAAACTTTCCAGCTAGCATATCCCAGCAAACTTGTTGCACCCATAGCGTAAATTACGCCGCTCGGAAGCGAAAAAGCTAGGGCTAAACTTCCCACCCACAGTGTCAGTGAGTAAATAAATAAAACCGCAAATCGATGGGATAGTCCGGCTTGTAGAAGTCTGTGGTGGAGATGGCGCTTGTCAGCAATAAACGGTGACTTGCCGTTGCGAAGTCGATCGAGAATCACCGCCGACATATCTAAAATCGGTACAGCTAAAATTAAATAGGGCAGCAACACAGAAGTAACAGCCGTAGTTTTAACTAACCCAATTACTCCCACTCCAGCGAGAGTAAACCCGATAAAATAAGCCCCGCCATCTCCCATAAAGATTTGAGCCGGATTGAAGTTGTAGCGCAGAAACCCCAATGTCCCGCCAGCCAAAGCCGCTGCAATGAGGGCCGCCGCTGGTTGCTGCATCGCCAAACTGACAATCAGCATCACAACGGCTGCAATCCCTGAAACTCCGGCTGCTAAACCGTCCAAACCGTCAATCCAGTTGATGGCATTCGCCATGCCGACGAGCCAAATCACGGTAATTGGCAAGCTCAGCCAGCCAATATTAGTCAGTCCCAAGGAGGGAACTGTCAGAAACTCAATCTGTACGCCTGCCATCCAAACGATGCTGGATACGCCAATTTGCATGAGCAAGCGTTTTAATGCCGAGAGCGAAAATAGGTCGTCTGCTAAACCGATGAGGAAGAATCCGATGCCGCCGAGGGTGACTCCCCAAATTTCGTATTCGTCTTTGGGATTGAGAACTTGTCCGTTAGCATCGATGAAGCCTCCTGAGATCCAGACAAATAAGAGGGCAGTGATAGTGCCGAGAAAGATGGACACTCCTCCCAAGCGCACCATAGGGCGCTTGTGGACTTTTCGCTCGCCTGGCCGATCGACTCGCCCGCTTTTGAGACCAATTTTTTTGACTATTGGTGTACTCCAGAGGACGATGATCGCAGAAACCAGAAAAGCGAGTATGTGGTACAGATACTGGTACGGCATCTGAAATCAATTTTAAATAGTGCGGGGCAATTAGTCTGTCAGGCAGAGTCTACTACATTTCAGATGGCTTATAACAAGGAAACATCTTGAAGAGCGACTGGGGGTTTGGGAGTCGGAGATTTGCCGCAATGGCAGTTGCCCTGGGGCGAATTGTCAGGTTGTTCATTCATAACTCTCGAATTAACGATTTGAAATATCGACTTTTTCGCGAGCCAAAAAGTCGATATTTGGCGAGCGGGCCCAGTTGAGCGGTATCTTTCGCAACCTACAAATACCGTTATTCAAACCAGCCCCGCCCGACAAATATCTTTACTAAAAACCGCCTTGGCGATCGATATTTTTGGTGAAAACCGCTTGTCAATATCGCTACCGGCAACTCTCAATCTTTTCCTGCTCTTTATATCCGCCCCAAAGCGGTTACAAGCCCCCGATACAATCGATGGTCGATCCCAAAATTTAAGATGCTAGTTCAATCCCCCAGATTCAATGCGAGAAGAAATCTAAAATCTAAAATCTAAAATCTAAAATCGACTAACCCTTTTACCCGTACACTTCCAACTACCAATTTCCCATTGCCGATCAGGAAAATTAAGCTAATGCCGGCACTTTCAAGTACAAGTGGGGATATAACGGGAAGCGATCGCACAGTGCTGCTACTCGACGCAGGCAGTCTGCTGCGACGCTTTCATCATCTGGATTTAGCAGGCGATCGGCAATAATATTGCCAATCTCAGTAAATTCTGCTGTTCCCATTCCCCTGGTGGTCATCGCCGGCGAACCGAGTCTCAAACCGCTGGTGACAAAGGGCGATGCCGGATCGAAAGGCACGGTATTTTTATTAGCAGTAATATTCACACCGCTGACTAATTGGTCCGCTAGCTTGCCTGTCATATTTACCGATCGCAAATCAACTAGCATTAAGTGATTGTCCGTGCCACCGGAAACGAGTTTTAAACCCCGCTGCTGCAACTGTGTCGCTAAAGCGCGTGCATTTTCAATTACTTGACCGGAATAAGTTTTAAATTCAGGCTTTAATGCTTCGCCGAAAGCTACTGCTTTGCCCGCAATGACGTGTTCTAAGGGCCCACCTTGAGTGCCGGGGAAAACTGCTTTGTCAAACTTTTTACCTAATTCCGGGTCATTAGTCATAATCAAGCCACCACGGGGGCCGCGCAGGGTTTTGTGAGTGGTGGTGGTGACTGCGTGACAGTGGGGGAGGGGGTTGGGGTGATGCCCTGTGGCGACTAACCCGGCGATGTGGGCGATGTCTGCGAGCAGGTAGGCTCCGATTTCGTCGGCGATCGCTCTAAACTTCTCAAAGTCGATAATTCGCGAATATGCTGAATACCCACAAATTAGCAATTTCGGTCGGTTTTCTTTGGCCAGTGCCAAAATTTCGTCGTAGTCGAGCTGTTCTGTTTCTTGGCTGACGCCGTAGTGAAAAGCTTTGAACCATTTGCCGGATACGTTGACCGGCGAACCGTGGGTCAAGTGTCCGCCGTGGGACAAATCCATGCCCATTATTCCGTCTCCGGGTTCCAGCAAGCTCAAAAATACTGCAAAGTTGGCTTGAGCGCCGGAGTGGGGCTGGACGTTGGCGTGAGCGGCTCCAAATAGCTGTTTGGCGCGATCGATCGCGATTTGCTCGATGCCGTCAATAAATTCGCAGCCGCCGTAGTAACGTTTGGCTGGCAGTCCTTCGGCGTATTTATTGGTCAGCACTGAGCCTTGAGCTGCCATTACCGCTGCGGAGGTAAAGTTTTCGCTGGCGATGAGTTCTAGGTGGTCTCGCTGCCGCTGGAGCTCTTGCCCGATTAAATCGGCAATCAGCGGATCGGTTTTGGAAAGGAATTCTAAGTTAGTGTCCGTCACAATAATCAACCTCTTGACAGTTTTGGGATTGGGAATTGGGGATCTTATACCGTACTACGGATTTCGCACCATTGACATAAATATTACGTTGTGTTCAGGTTAAGCGGTTTGTCCCCAACTCCTGACATACAATGAAATTACTGGTGTGAAACCTGCCGGAGGTATCAAATGTTAGTCATTTTAATGGAAAATCAGATGCTTGCCCCTCAGTGTGTTTGCCAAAGTTGTTTGCTGGCAGATCGCACTGGCCAACCGCGCTGGAGCGGTGGAGAGCTTCGCTGTGGACATCCAGTTGCTAAACCTACGGAAAATTTGCCCGATCGGTACGAGTGTCAAATGGGCTTCACGATCGCTAATATTAAATAAAAAAGCCTGCCTCTGGTAGTTGGGGCTGCTCCCTGCTGAGTGAAAAGCAAGTTCCGGCAGAGTCGAAACACAAACCCTGCTGCTGCGTTATCCTGAGTTTAATGGAATTCATAGTTAACCGATCGACTCAGGAGAGTTCATTATGACTTGGCGCGGGTCTACAACTGTTACAGACCGGATTTTTGCTTCTTTGCCTTATTTGCTCCCGTTGGTTGACGGGCTTGCCTTTGGCAGGTTTCTGTTTACACAGTTTCCTGTCCTGCAACTGTTGTTGATACCGCTAGCTCCTTTGATGCAAATTTATAGTTTGCCCTTTGCTAGCTTGATTATCTTCTTTGCCCTGTATTTAGGAGTAGTTAGAAACGAAAACATCAGTCACTTCATTCGTTTTAATGCAATGCAGGCGATTCTTTTAGACATTGTTTTGATGCTGTGCGGTCTGGTTTTGCCGATTTTTTCTAACGGCCTCCAAGTCGCATTTATTGCGGAAACTCTGTATAACATGGTGTTTTTGGGCGCTTTTGCTGCATTTGTTTATGCAGTCGTGCAGTCGCTTTTGGGACGCTATGCAGAGATTCCTCCGCTTTCGGATGCTGTTTATATGCAGGTTCGTTAGTCAGGAAAGCAGTTGGTAGTTGGTAGTTGACTGTTGGGAGTTGGCAGTTGTTAGTTGGTTATTATTTGTTGGTTGTAATGCCCAATGCCCAATGCCCAATGCCCAATAACTAATAACCCATAACTACTGTATTTTCAAGACTGCCGATGCCTTCAATTTCGATGCGGACTCGATCGCCTATTTGTAGCGGCCCTACTCCTTGCGGCGTTCCTGTCAGTATCACATCACCGGGAATTAGGGTCATTATTTGACTGATGTAGGAGACGAGAAAGTCTGGCGAAAATACCATGCGATCGATCTGGGATGACTGTACCGGTCGCTCGCTCTCATTGACAAAAGTCTGCAATTGTGCAGCAGGACTCAGTTCGCGGACAATCCAAGGCCCCAAGGGACAAAAAGTATCGAACCCTTTGGCCCTCGCCCACTGGTTGTCCCGCTTTTGCAAATCTCTGGCTGTTACGTCGTTGGCGATGGTATAGCCCCAAATTTTGCTGTGTGCTTGTTCGGGAGTGCAGTTGGTACAATGTTCGCCAATCACCAGGGCCAATTCTCCCTCGTAGTCTACCCTTTCCGACTGCTGTGGATAACGAATCGCTGCACCTGCAGGGATGACTGCACTGGGGGGCTTGAAAAACAGCAGGGGTTCTTCCGGTACAGGGGTTCCCATCTCGGCGGCGTGATCGACATAATTTTTGCCTACGGCTACAATTTTTGAGGGAGAACACGGGGCGAGAATTTGGTAAGTATCGGGTGAAAGTTCCAAATCGGTTGGTTGTCCTTTTAACCAGGGCGGTGCATCAAATACTTGAACGCTGTGGCTTAGTTGCAGTAAACCGTAATGGATGTGTCCTTGTGTTGTTTTTACTCGAACGTACCGCTGGGCCATACTATTTTAGATTTTAGATTTTAGATTTTAGATTCTAGATTCTAGATTAAGAGGATATAGGCATAATTGCGGAAAATTAATTTGTTTATGCCCGTTTAAGATTTTTGCTGTGCAATTTTGCAACCGCTTTCTGTACAAATGCCGTGCAGCGGTTGATCCCAGGAGTCAACTGGTAGCTGGGCGAGCAAGGCAAATTCAAAGATAATGCCGATCGTAATTTTTGATTCCCACTCAGCTAAACTGAGCATTCGATCGTAATAGCCACCCCCGTAGCCCAAGCGATAGCCGCGAACATCGCAGCCTACAGCGGGTACGAGCATTAAATCTACTTCTGAGTAATCTATTTTAGGAGCATCCGCCCGTGGTTCTAGTATCCCATAAGCTCCAGTATGTAAAGCATCTCCGGGCTGCCAGATGTGCCAGGATAGCTCTTTGCCGACACAGCGGGGAAATCCCCATTTGCGAGGAGTTACAAATAGGGGACTTAAATCTGTTTCTTGGCGACAACTGAAGTAGGCGAGGATTGTTTTTGCTTCGGTGAATAGGGGCGAGTTTTGGAGATGATTGCAGATGCTCGTGCTCTTTTGTCTCCATTCTGGTGCTGATAGGGATTTGCGGGTGTTGAGGAGCGATTTTCTTAATTCGGTTTTAGTTAATGAAGGTTGAGCAGTATTCATATTTGCGATCGAGTCTCTCGTTTGACTTCCAGTCCGACAGGGGTTGAAAACCCCTGTCTCACAGCGAAAGTCCTCTAAAAGAGGACTACAATTCATTGCATTTTCATCACACTCTGTAGTCGGTTTTAACCGACTTTAGCTTTGAGGCAGGGGTTTCAACCCCTGCCGGACTGCCGGACTGCCGGACTGTCGGACTGTCGGACTGTCGGACTGTATCAACAAACTGGATTTGAGAGCACATATTGTCTCACCACAGGACAAACGCTGAATAGCGTTTCATTCTCCTGTTCTT
Organism: Microcoleus sp. B4-C1; assembly: GCF_036705285.1. Taxonomy (NCBI): domain Bacteria; kingdom Bacillati; phylum Cyanobacteriota; class Cyanophyceae; order Oscillatoriales; family Microcoleaceae; genus Microcoleus; species Microcoleus sp. B4-C1. The sequence goes on from NZ_JAUBUC010000012.1 coordinate 98,795, forward strand.
CTATTTCAACTAGCGATCGCCTCCCCAAAGATTGCAGCCCGTCACATAAGTCGGAGGGCGATAAATCGGCATCTTTTAACAATTGCTCTATTGAAACTGAATTTGCTTCGTGGCTGAGGCGGCAGATTAGCTTTTTCTCTAATTCTGACAAACGATTTATCTGCGGGTGCAATGTTGCTGCCAATTCTTCGCCTAAGAATAGCATATCATATTTCAAAAATTCTGCAACCCTACCTCGGAATATTTCTTGAATGGTGGTGGCGACTATTTTCAACCACAATGGATTGCCTCGGTAGGTGTTAATTAGGTTTTCCCATGTTTCGGGATTTAGTAAACTTTTTTGTCGGAAAATTTCGGCTGCTGCTGCACCTATGCCTGTGAGTTGTAAGCTGCGAACTGGTGATTTTTCACCTTTTAAGGCGGTAATTTCTCTGGGTGGTTCCCAACTGTTGAGAATTAAGCAACTGTTGTGGGTTGTTTCTCCGATTTGTCTGAAGAGGATGCTGTAATTTTCGCATTCGGGGCGGTAATTTCCTGATAATTGTCCGCTGCTGAGAATGGTTTGCACGTCGTCGAGGATAATGAGACAGCGGTTTTTTCGCAGAAATTCCATTAATAGGGAAAGTCGATCGGGAATGCTGGTAGGGAGTTCGATTTCGGGTTTATTTAAGAGAAATTCTAGAAGATTTTTTAGGGTACTTTCTAACGGTGGGGAGTGGCGGAGACTTCGCCAGATGACGCATTCAAAGTTATGCTGAATTTTTTGGATGAGGTGGAGGGAAAGTGCGGTTTTGCCAATGCCACTGAGTCCTGATATGGCTGCGAGGTTGCACTTTTCTTGGACGATCGCTTTTTCGAGGGTGGCGAGTTCGGATGTGCGATCGGACAATGATGAAATATGAGGTGCATCTGCTAAGTCTAGTCGGGTTTGGGGTTGGGAGGTGTCTGAGGTGGGGGTTGAGGGCGATCGCTTTTGTGGATATTCTGAAAATTGACTATCCTTACAGACATTGACATTACCAATAAAAAAATCGTTTCCCGAATTTGATGAAATGATGAATAATTGTCGTCTCTCAAGTGTCGATCGTAAATTCGAGGGAGTAACTTCTTCACCTAATACATTTGATAAACGCTTCCATAATTTTGAAGCTACATTCCTGACGTGACCTTCGCTACAATGCGATACTTCTGCGATTTGAGAGTATTTTTGACCTTCCCATACACCACCCAGGATAGCTTCTTGCAGATCCTCCAAATGTTCTCCCGTCTTAGCGAAAACCAGGTCATCGGCAAATCTCAAGACTTCTTTAACGTCCATCGGTGACTTAAGTTTAGGGGTTTGGCTTATTATACCTGCTATTTTATGACATTTTATGACATGGATGGCAACATTTGATTTTTTTTGACAGTGATCGTCAGGTAAAACAACTTACATTTTCTGACGTTGTATGACTGGACATCACTATAAATATAATGATATTATCCAAAGATAAGCGATATTTTTCCGCTAATGAACTATAGCACAACATTGGAGTATTAAGCTCATGGCTGACCAACCAAAAAGAGAACCTAAGCTAAAATGTCCCCTGTCGCAAGAACAAAAGGAGACAGTCAAAGAGGTTGCTGATGTCATTGATAAGCATAGAAAAATTGTGAGAAAGATTACTGGTAAAAGTTAATATATTAACTGGCTTTCCATAATATAGCTGTAAGAGTCAAAAATATATTTTATTGCTTTTTTGCAACAAAATATAACAAAAAAATATTTCCCTCACTAATTAATCATGAACGAAAAAGAAAATCCAAATGAAGTGGCTAGTGAAGTCGCAAGCAAAGTTAAATCCACTCTTAATGACGCTATCCAAGGATTAAAAATTTTTCTAATTAATCCTGTTGGCGGTCTTCCAGTTTTTTTTGAAGGGTTAGGCAAGGAACGTGCTTTAGGAGTTGGAATTGCTTTTGGAATAGCATATGTAGTTTGCTTTGTATTCGCGTGCCAAAAATTTTTAACACAATTTTCGAGCAATAGCTCATTATTTAATTTGATACTTGCCAGCGCTGCTAATTTTTTGAGTATAGCAGGGGCTAGTTTTTTGACGCGCAAACTATTTCGGGGATATGGTAGCTTTCAAGGGGATATATTCATTGCTGGTGTCGCTTTAGTTCCTGCGTCATTATTGCTATTAATCAGTAGTCTTTTAGGAATAACGAATGTGGAAATTATTTTTATAGTTATGGTTGTGGCTATAACCTACACAATTTTAATGATTTACACTGGCTGCCACAAGATTTCTGGAATTCCAGAAAATGCTGCTGCTTTTGCAGTTTCAGTCATGTTACTTTTGAGTGGCTGGTTATTTAAAATCTTGATTTTATCTAACATATTGAAAAGCTGAATAATGTAGGAACCAAGATGAGAAATGATTTGAGCTGGTTTGAAATAATCAGACTATTTTTTGAACTGCTTTTTCAGCTAGTTGACTAACAGTATTGATTTATCGTAAGTATTTGACCCTAAAAGGAAAGAAAGATGGATGCACTGGTAGCAGCAATCACACAAATTTTAGATTATATTCACACTCAAGGCCCAGACGCGATCGCGCAGCTAACGGCACTACTCGAAGCTCTCCAGGTGGGAGCTGTTTATGTTGCCGCTCTGTTTGGCTTGGTTGCTAACGTACCGGCGGTGATTGAAATTCTTAGCCAGTTGATAGCTTTAATCAGTTCAGGTGCCGGTGTTCCTGAAATAGCGGCGGCGATCGGATCGTTGGCGGGCCCACTCGGAGTGTCTATTGAGTATGTCATCCATATCTTACAAATTATCGGCGCTTTTTTGCTGGCATTTTAAATATATCAAAAGCGATCGCCCTTCCTGAACCGAGGTGCGATCGCCCTCATAATATCACAGTCTCAAACTATTTCCGAGGATAAAAGCCTACCATCAACTCGCTCATATTCATCTTCCACTAGCCACGAGTGAGCCTCATCGTAACTTGAACTTAAAAACAGCGGTTTATAATTCGCCGATGGCTCGTAAATACAACACTTACCATTTTTGCCACCCACTAACATCAGAATTCGAGGCGGGAAAACAATCGGATCTACCCACAACTCGATAAATTCCCAATCATTGATTTGTTCGACGAGGTTTGGTGCGGGGGATAACATGGTAATTATTAGTTCCTTTGATGATTTTAATTTCTGCGTAATACAGCGGAATGCGACTGCCGTCGGCTCTGATTTGATAACCTATAGGATAATCAAAGTATAACCCGTAGCGATCGTAGTCATCGGTTTCATCCTCAATCCCTGTAAGCTCTCCTCTATCTATAATAGCTTGTATCACTAAATCCATTGTGGCTCTGTCATTAAACACATGAGCTTTTCCTTCTTTTCTCAGCAGTCTTTGTACCTGTGGCGTTTCGGGAAGATGCTTGTCAAATAAACTGGTTCTTGGGTCTGGTGTTAGTTCGCGGTTAATGCCACTCATTAACTAATCATATAAGATACTTGCAATTCAGTTTACCATCACCTTACATCAAGCTCGCCCTTCCTTAACTGAGGTGCGATCGCACTTTCCATTTATCCCCTAGATCGCACTTCGTCAATATCTGCTTCTGAATCTTCCTTCGTAAAAATTACATCCTCATAAATAGCATCAATACCTGTGCGAAAATCTACGCTAGCCAAGTGAATCTCGCTTCCTTGAGTATAGGAATACAAAACCCACAACCCTTCAGCATTGCGACGAAAACACTCTACCCGCTCACGTTTTTGACTAATTAACACATACTCTTGAAGGGTTTCTAATTCTTGATAGTCAGCAAACTTATCACCCCGATCGAATCCTTCCGTACCATTAGACAACACCTCGACAATTAAACAAGGATATCTCTTAAAAGATTGAGATGATTTGTCCCGTTCGTCGCACGTTACCATCACGTCGGGATAGTAGTAAATATTCTTAGATTCAATCCTAGCTTTCATGTCCGACATATAGACACGACAGCCACTACCCCGAACATGATTTCTCAACAAGGTAACTAAGTTGACACTAACAGTTACATGAGCGTCATTTGCACCTGCCATTGCATAGACTTCGCCCTGAATATACTCATGTTTGATCGGACTGAGTTCTTCTAACTTCAGATACTCTTCGGGCGAGATATAATTGTGGGTGCGATCGGCAATCATTGGCTTTCCCAAATTTCAGTTTTCGATGATTTCAGTCGAGGTATTTGTATTATAGCAGTTTTCACTCGGATGAAATACAGGACACAGCATTAGGGACACGGCACTGCTGCCGACTATTGTCAGTGAATTATCACCCAAATTTGTATAATTTCTTAGTGCCAGAAGGCGGACTGGTTTGTGTAGGATAGGTGGCAATCGCCGACTCTTATAAATGAGGTTTCTCACCCGCATTTAGTATTATATCATGTACGATCGAGCGATTAAAAGGGCGGGTTTTTGAGATTGTCAATTATTGGCAGATATTTTTCGTGAACCCGCCCCTACCGTATTAGGGGTAATCGACCGGAAATAATATTATTCCTAAAAAAACCCGGTTTCTTCAAGAAACCGGGTTTTTCCCACTCAAACTGCGTGTTTTCGATACCAATCGATCGTACTTTTCAACCCTTCCTTAAACTTCACCTCAGCAACAAAACCAAACTTTTCCTTAGCCCTTTGCGTATCCAAACAGCGGCGCGGCTGACCGTTCGGTTTGTCTGTTTCCCAAACAATTTCTCCCTCAAATCCCATCAATTCGCAAATGGTTTCCACTAAATCGCGAATTTTAACTTCGCTATTCGTTCCCAAATTAACCGGGTCAGATTCACTGTAAGATTGAGTTGCCATCACAATTCCCCGCGCGGCATCTGTGGAATACAAAAACTCGCGGCTAGGGCTGCCGTCTCCCCAAACAGGCAGTGTTTTGTCTCCCCTTTCTTGGGCTTCGTAGACTTTGCGAATTAAGGCGGGGATGACGTGGGAACTTTTCGGGTCAAAGTTATCTTCCGGGCCGTACAGATTTACTGGTAGCAAGTAGATACCGTTGAATCCGTACTGCTGGCGGTAGGATTGCAGTTGCACTAATAAGGCTTTTTTGGCAATTCCGTAAGGTGCGTTAGTGACCTCTGGATAGCCGTTCCACAGGTCATCTTCTTTGAAAGGAACTGGGGTCAAGTTGGGATAAGCGCAAATCGTGCCGACGCAGACAAATTTTTCGACTCCTGCTTCGTAGGCGGCGTGGATTAGTTGCGCGCCCATCATCAAATTGTCGTAAAATAATTCAGCGGGTTTGACTAGGTTTAAACCGATGCCGCCGACGTGGGCGGCGAGGTGAATGATGATATCTTGTTGGTCGGCGGCGCGCTTGCAGTTTTCCATGACGCGGAGGTCGCAGTCGCGCGATCGACTTACAGAAATTTTATCAGCATCGGCCCCTGCTTTCACTAGCTGGTCGATTACCTGACGGCCCAAGAAACCGGCGCCGCCCGTGACTAGAATGCGTTTGTTGCTTAAATCCAAGCTGGTCATAATTTTAGCCTCGGGATTTTGAATAAAGGTCGATCGACAATTTCAATTCTAAAATTGTTGCTTTAGCAAAAAAAGCTTTCAGCTACAGGATGAGGTTGCCCACAAATTTGTTTTAGCTGCACCCGATAGGGACAATTTGCGCCGTGCACACCCGAAAGTTAGATATACGGGTCGCGACTCCTCAACTATCATTTTAATGTTTTTTTTAGCCCGCACAGCCGAAAATTTGGCGAGCAATTAAGCTGGTTCTTTGAATGCCGATCGCACTAATAGCTGTAACCATCCTCTGATCAGTTGTGAAGTGTGTGCAGGGGCAATCCTCCGGTGCGCGCCTTTCGCCAAAGGGGTAGACACGGGGCCCTACCCCTACAAATTGTTCGCACTGACGGCTTGATGTAGCAGCTTAATCAAATCCGTTGCCCGAACCTCGACCTTGCTCCTCTAAAGCTTTCATGTCAGCATCTACCATTAAATGTACTAACTCCTGAAAAGTTACAGAAGGTTCCCAATTTAATTGCTGGCGCGCCTTAGTCGAATCGCCAATCAAAAGTTCGACTTCTGCAGGCCGCAAGTAGCGTTCGTCAAACTCCACATATTTTTGCCAATCTAAATTGACGTAAGTAAAAGCCAAATCGAGAAATTCCTTAATGGAATGGGTCTCGTTGGTAGCAATGACATAATCGTCAGGCTTGTCTTGTTGCAGCATCAGCCACATCGCCCGCACGTAGTCTTTAGCATAGCCCCAATCCCGCTTAGAATCGAGATTGCCCAAGTAAATCTTTTTCTGCTTGCCGGCGACTATTCTGGCAACGGCGCGAGTAATTTTGCGAGTTACAAAAGTTTCGCCACGGCGGGGAGATTCGTGATTGAACAAGATGCCGTTGCAGGCAAAAAGTCCGTAAGATTCGCGATAATTTATTGTTTGCCAGTGCCCGTAAACTTTGGCGCAGGCGTAAGGACTTCTGGGATAAAAAGGAGTTGTTTCCTTCTGCGGAACTTCTTGTACCAAACCAAACATTTCCGAAGAACCTGCTTGATAGAACCGCACTTCTATGCCGGTGCGGTGCTGATAGTCCCGAATTGCTTCTAGCAGCCGCAATACTCCCATCCCTACTGTGTCAACCGTATATTCCGGCGAGTCAAAACTGACTCGAACGTGAGATTGAGCGCCTAAGTTATAAATTTCTACCGGCTGAACTTCTTCTAATATTCGGCGGAGAGTGGTGCCGTCCGTCAAGTCGCCGTAGTGTAAAAACAGGCGCGCACCTTCGCTGTGAGGATCGACATAGATGTGGTCAATTCGATCGGTATTGAAACTAGAACTGCGCCGGATAATGCCGTGAACTTCATATCCTTTCTCTAACAGTAATTCGCTCAAGTAGGAGCCGTCTTGACCTGTAATACCTGTTATTAGCGCTCGCTTACGTTGCGTCATCTGATTTTCCTTTGACAGGCTGTGTTAATTTACAATAAATTTTTTGGCAGAGGCTGTTGCTCCCTGCCGGCCGTATTCTCAAACTGCTTTATAAAACTTACTCAAACTTAACTTTAGTTACCTAAAGCCCGTTGAAGTTTACTTCCTACGCTGTTGGGTAGTGGGCTATCCCAAGATAAGTAGGCTATCCCCCTTAAGCCAAAGGTTATAGAGTTAAGTTTAACACCTAAACCTAAAGTAGTCTATCTAGAATAACTGATATTTCTAGATGAATAAGAGGTAGGTTTATTTAAGTATTTGCCCCTTTAGTTAAGCTGACAATTCTGCGATCGGCATCCCGGAACTGTTTAGTTTTGACAAAGAGTTTGTCGCTGATTGTCAGTAGTCAGCATCAGTGGTCAGTAACAAATAAAACTAACTACCGATTGCTGACTGCGGACAAAAATTAGTATGCGCCGTTATTTTTGGGAAAAATCACAACTCCAATTGTTTTGAAAACAATCCACATATCCATCCAAAGGTTTTTGTCATTTGCGTAATAGAGGTCGATTTGGACTCGGCGGGGATAGGGAATGTCGTTGCGACCGGAAACTTGCCACAATCCTGTAATTCCAGGTCTTATGGTGAGAATTTTGTTGATGTGATTGCCGTATCTCGGCAGTTCTTCTTCAACTAAAGGTCTGGGCCCAACGACGCTCATATCTCCTTTTAAAACATTCCAAAACTGGGGAAACTCGTCTAAACTGGTCATTCGTAAAAATCTTCCAATCCAGGTAATTCGAGGGTCTTGTTTCAGCTTGAAATTGTCCTCAAACTCTTGACGCAAATGCGGAGAATTTTCCATGATTTCTAGCAATATATCGTCCGCATTTTCCACCATCGTTCTGAATTTCAGGCAATAAAACCTTTTACGGTTTTTGCCTACTCGTTCCTGTACGTAAAAAATAGGACCGGGCGAGCTTAAGGCGATTAAGAAAGCCAAAAGCAGGTAAACCGGAGCAAACAGGATCAGAACCGATAAGGAAAACAGGATGTCAAATAACCGCTTGAAAAGTTCTCCGTCGAGGCTCTGTAGAGAACGACTTATGCGTCTATCTCCTTGCAGGACAGACCCAAAACCGCGTCTTGCGATCGCTCGAATTACCTTGCCGGAGATTAGTTGGCTGTCGGCAGTCATCTTACTCCTTCACTTCACACCACACACAGTCCTGATCATAAAGCCTCAAGACGCTTTGTTCTCTCAATTATGTTGCCAATACTCAATTTTCTGCCTTCAGAAGGCTTCAAAAGGCAGAACGAAGAAGGAAGATGGCTTCTCAACGCACCAGGAAGAAGGCACAAGGCACTGATGCAGAGGTCTTCTGAAGGCACTTATACAAAGGCAGAAGGAAGATTCTCCCGTTATCGGGCTCTGGCACTCTCAAGCCCCAGACTCGGTAAAATCACGGGATTGAAATTCCTGATAGCAGCCTTCCACAAAAGCTAGATAGCGCTGCCCAAAGACATCGGGGGCAAAATGTTCAGCGCGCAACCTGCTGATTTCTGGCTCAAATTTGCCTTGCAACTGCTCAAATTCCTCGACAGCTTCGACTAATGCTGCTGGGGTTTGGGAGGAAAAAAATAAACCAGTCCCAGTCTCTGGGTGTTGGCGAATGTCGAGCACTGTCTCCAAAGCGCCCCCTGCTGCATAGGAAATTACCGGTGTTCCGCAAGCTTGAGCCTCTACCAAAGCTATGCCAAAATCTTCGCAAGCTGCATAGACAAAGGCTTTCGCCTCTGCCATGTACTTTTCAACGATGGAGGCGGGCTGCCAGCCGAGCACTTGCACGTTGGGTTTGGCGATTTGCCGAATCATTTCTAATTCTGGCCCGGTGCCGATGACAATGAGAGTATGCCCTAGTTGATTGAATGCTTGGACGATCGCACTTACGTTTTTGTAACTTACCAACCGACAAACCGTGACGTAAAAGTCTTGTTTTTGCCGCATCAAGGAAAATCGCTCGATATTTACCGGCGGATAAATCACCTGGGCCCGCCGCCGATAGCAGCGCCAAATTCGGCGCGCCGTGTGTTGAGAGTTAGCGATGAAATAATCAACGCGATTGGCGGAAATTACGTCCCACTGCCGCAGTCGATGCAACAAATATCGCGTCAGCAGACCCTGGATGCCCCGTCCGGCTTTGCTGCTACGCAAATAGTCAAAAGTTAAGTCCCAAGCGTAGCGCATGGGCGTGTGGCAGTAGCAGACGTGCATTTGCTGGGGACTGCTGAGGATGCCTTTGGCGACGGCATGGGATGAGGAGAGGATGATGTCGTATTCTCGCAGATCTAGTTGTTCGATCGCGATCGGCAGAAACGGCAGATATTTTTGGACACCGCTGCGGGCATTGGGAAACTGCTGCAAAAAAGTTGTGCCAATCTGTCGCCCGAAAAGATAGCTTTCGGGATTGGCTGATTCAAAGTCGATGAGGGCATAGATATCTGCCTCGTCTACGTGTTTGAGGATTTCCTGTACTACGAGTTCTGAACCGCCAGTAGCTAAGGGCGTCAACCATTCGTGAACTAGGGCGTATTTGAGTTGTTTCACTTGTATTTGTAGCCGATCGAACGATGTGTTAGCGCCATTTCTGTCAATATTAATCTTACTGAGGGCTCACTTACGCAATATCGGGCCATCAACCAGGTTTCTAGGTAGGTATCTTCAAACTGAGATGTTGCGCCATTCTCAATTACTTGTTTAGGAACAGGCTTTTCGGCCTGTTCCACAAGAAAATTCCCTCTTTGTGGAACAGGCATCTTGCCTGTTCTTGAGAATGGTGCTCTTCGGTGAGTCAAACCAAGGATTTTGGGAATAAACGGGGTTTTTGTCAAATCAGCCACAGCAAAACTGCACTTTTCGGCAGTGATTTCCCCGATTGTTGACAAGAAATACTATTAGGCAGAATATTGAAGGTGATTTGCTGGCGCCTAAATCTTCGGAACGGGCGATCGGCTCAATGTGGTGTGAGGAAAAAATGTCCAAATTTTTGTGGAAGGGACTTTTAATTAGTCCCGCTGTATTGGCAGCAAGTTTAGTCGTATCTTCGACGGCGCTAGCAGCAGAGAAACCTGTAGAAATTGCCACCACAGATCAAGCTGATCAATTGCCATTAGCAGGTGCTGTAACCGAGGCGTCAAAGTCTGAGACGGCAAAGCCTGAGACAGCCGAACCAGCGTCGCTAGCTAGCAACTTGACTGTTGAGACTATTGAGAAAGAAAGTGCGAACATCTACGAGGGCTTTCCTTCGGATCGCTTGGCTAACGCTAACGAGCCGATTGCCCCAGTTGCCGAACAAGCAAAAGCACCGGAAGTTGCAGCTGCAGATTTAGGCGAAACCAAACCCGCAGTAGCGCCCGCAACTTTAAGTCCCGAACAACCTGTCGCGGAGCAAATTCCCGCAGTAGCGCCCGCAAACTTAAGCGAAACGCAACCCGCCGTTGCACCGGCTAATTTAAGCGCCCCAGAGCAGATTTCCCAATCGCCAAATCCAAGTGCCCAACCTCCAGCACAGTCAAATGTTTTAGAACAAATCAACCAATACAGCGCCGAAGACAGTAGCAGCGAAGATGCGGCTGGCCAAGTAACCTCAGTTTCTCAACTTTCCGACGTTCGACCCACCGATTGGGCGTTCCAAGCTTTGCAGTCTCTAGTAGAGCGCTACGGGTGCATAGCTGGCTATCCTGACGGCACTTTTCGCGGCAACCGGGCGATGACTCGCTACGAGTTTGCAGCAGGTTTAAATGCGTGTTTGGATAAAGTTAGCGAGCTGATTCAAGGCGGTTCCAGAAATCTGGCGACGCGAGAAGATTTGGCTTCTGTGCAAAGGTTGCAAGAAGAATTTGCGGCGGAATTGGCAACTTTGCGCGGCCGCGTCGATGCTTTGGAAGCGCGCGCCTCTGAATTAGAAGCAAATCAGTTTTCAACTACGACTAAACTCAACGGCGAAGTGATATTTGGTTTGGCCGGTATCGCCAGGGGAGATGATGCCGAGGGTCGCGAAGCTGATCAAACCACGGCTTTTGGTAGCAGGGTTCGTATCAATTTCGACACGAGTTTCTCAGGAGAAGATTTGCTGAGAACTCGATTGCAAGTTTTAAATTTGGGTGCGTTTTCTACGGAAAATACGAAAACTGCTGAAGGGGAATTGCGGTTTAATGTCGGGCCTTTTGGCGAGGCTAACAATATAGTAGCTTTAGATGCGCTGCTTTACCAATTCCCTCTAGGCAAAAGCACGACTGTAATTCTCGAAGCTAATGCCGGCGCTGCTGATGATTTTGTTAACACTGTCAACCCTTACTTTGACGGAGACGGCAGCTACGGCGCTCTTTCTAACTTCGGTACTCGCAACCCGATTTACTATTTGCTTGGTGGTACTGGCCTCGCTCTGCGGCATCAGTTTGGGGAAAAATTAGAGCTTAGTTTGGGGTATTTGGCCGGCGACCCCGCGAACCCGACGCGGGGTAACGGTTTGTTCAACGGTTCTTACGGCGGTTTGGCTCAGTTGACTTTCAAACCGAGCGACAGCATGGCTTTAGGTTTAACTTACGTTAATTCCTACAACTTAATTACCAATACCGGCAGCAATGCTTCTAATTTTCCGCAGCGTCTCGGTTCCTTCGGGTTCGACAGCGATAGCAATGTGCCAGTTTCTAGCAATTCCTACGGCGCGCAAGCTTCGTGGCAGTTGAACCGGAGATTTGCAATTGGCGGTTGGGCTGGTTACACTAATCAGCGCATTTTATCCAACTTGGGTACTCCTACGGGTTCTGTGCAGCGGGGCGATCAAAAAATTTGGAACTGGGCGGTTACTTTGGCTTTTCCCGATTTGTTGAAAGAAGGAAATGTGGCGGGGATTATCGTAGGCATGGAGCCGCGGGTGACGAGTTCTACTAATCGGACTTTGCCGGAAGATAAGGATACTTCGCTGCACGTTGAAGGTTTCTATCAGTTTAAGTTGAGCGACAATATTTCTATCACTCCTGGTTTGATTTGGCTGACTGCTCCTGACCACAATAAGAATAATTCTGATTTGGTGATTGGGGTTGTTAGAACGACGTTTACTTTCTAAGGAATGAGAATTAAATAACTTCCACTCTTGAAAGTGGGATGGGCGTCCCGCCCGTCCTTTTTGGACGGGCGGG
>NZ_JAUBUC010000165.1:0-6003 GCF_036705285.1 Microcoleus sp. B4-C1
TCAAGTCTACCCGGACGGGGCAGACTTGATTACCTCTTCTATCATACATTCCCCTCCCGACAATTAATCCACCCTGCATCTGCCTCTTTCACAACTACTATCAACCCCCCCAATATTCAGCAAATTCAACAAATCGCTAAAGAGCAAAACGCTACCCTCGTCGAGTATTCAACTATTGAGAATCTAGCCCTCTATATTTGGGTTATCAAGCCGACTGGTGAAATTACCTTTCGCTCAGTTGACCTCAAATCTCTGAACATCAATCTACCCGAAGCCACCGAACAGACAAGAGTATCTGCTGCTACCGGGAGGAGAGGATTAAACGAGCCAGATACAGCCTTAGCTGAGATGATTCGCGGCACTCGCGAGGCTCTGGGTGTATCGGGGGACACTGCCAATAAACAAACAGCTAATCCCCCTGCTTCTACCACTGCTAATTCTCGGATAATCTACCCCAAATTACAGCAAAGTTATCAACTATTCATTCAACCCATTGCCGATCTTTTACCTACTGACCCGAATGCTCCTGTCATCTTCATTCCGCATCAATCCCTGTTTTTAGTTCCCTTTGTCGCCTTACAAGATCCGACAGGTCAATATCTGATTGAAAAACATACCATCCTTACTGCTCCCGCCATTCAAATTTTGCAGTTAACCCGCCAATCACGGCAAAAAGTCCGACAACTTTCTCTCCAAAATAACCTCGTCGTCGGCAATCCAATTATGCCCAAAATTGGCAACCCGCCGCGCCAATTAGATCCCTTACCGGGCAGTGAACAAGAAGCAATTACAATTGCCCAACTTCTGAATACTAAACCGATTACAGGCTCTCAAGCGACTAAAGCATCGATTACTCAACAGATGCTAAAAGCCCGAATTATTCATCTGGCAACTCACGGATTACTCAATGAAGTGAAGAGGGGAGATTTACCGGGAGCGATCGCCCTTGCTCCATCAGGAAATGATGATGGATTGCTGACTTCGAGCGAAATTTTGGATTTAAAATTAAATGCTGAATTAGTGGTATTAAGTGCTTGCAATACTGGCAGAGGAAAACTCACCGGTGATGGTGTGCTTGGGTTATCTCGTGCTTTAATTAGTGCTGGAGTTTCTAGTATTATCGTTTCTCTGTGGTTAGTGCCCGATGAGCCGACAGCGGAATTAATGGCAGAATTCTATCGCCAATTACAGAAAAACCCGAATAAAGCTCAAGCTTTGCGGCAAGCGATGCTGATGACAATGAAGATGCACCCAAATCCGCAAGATTGGGCCGCGTTTACGCTGATTGGCGAAGCAGAATAAGATTTTTTTCTGCGCTTGCTACACAGCTTGAGGGTTGCAGCCAAACAAATCGGATCTGGACGCAAAAACATCTTTGTTAAGAATTAAATGCCGATCGCCATCTCGACTGATTAACCCTTGCTGCTGCAATTTTCCCAGCATTCGAGTTACTGTTACCCGCGTCGTGCAAATCGCATTAGCAATATCTTGATGTGTCAAGCGGATATTCAAACGAGTTCCCTCCACCACAGGCTGACCGAATTCCTGTTGCAATAATAGCAGTAGCTGATACAAACGGTCATCTACTCGCCGCTGTCCGGCGATCGATAAAATTGCTTCCATTTGCCGCAGCCGCCGTACCATTTGAGGTAGCAACTCGTGAGCCAATTGAGGAGAAGCTTCGATTTCCACCATTGAATACCAGATCAAATAAATATCTGATGTCGCCGTAGCTCGGTAAGTCTGCAAGCTTGTCAACCACAAACCGAAGCACATCGAAGGCCCAACCCAACCCAAAAGTCCTTCTTCCCCGCTTGGATAAAGCGTACTCAGTTGTGCTAGACCTTGACAGACTCGCCAAAGGCCTTGCGACATCATAGGAATGGTTTCCCCCTTGGCATAAAAATGCAAGTTTCGACTCGCTCCTGTGTTATGCTGGATTTCCGCTAAAAGTGCTTTGGATGTTGGTGGCATATCCTTTATTTCCAGCTAAAAAACATTGGTCTGAGACCTACGCCTCTGACTCTAACCGACCAAGGTAAAGGTTTGGTAATCGTCAGGTTAGCGGCAAGATAAGCTTTAGTCATTAGTCATTAGTCATTAGTTGTTAGTCATGAGTCATTAGTCATTAGTCATTAGTTTAAGACTTATGCACCGGTAGCCAGAAACCGGGTTGTTTAGATTAAGTACATCGGCTTAAAAGCCTCTAGATAGGTTAAAAAGCCAGGTTTATTTGTTCGTAGTGCGTCCTGGACTATAGTTATTAGTTATTAGTGGTTAAGCTGTGGAGCATTTAAAATAGTATTGTAGGGTGCGTCAGTCCGCAGCGTTTCCCTTGCCGATGGAAGCGATCGATCTGACGCACCCTACTGGCATCGTTAGTGGTTTAAATGCTCCACAGATTATTTGTTAGTTGTTATAAAATGACTTAGAATAAGGTGGCTTTGTAAAAATAAAGGCACTCGTTATTTGGGGCTTTTCAAATAAATATTGATCGTGAATAATCCCTTCGAGTATTTGTTAAGAAATAGTTGGTTAATCAAGGTAAAAAAGAAAACAGAGGCGAGTTGTGAAGTTCGATCGCACATCCAGGCCCGCCGAGTCAACTGCTGCTCTCTGCTGCCACAACCTTCAAGAACTTATAAAATAGTTCAAGAAGGTATCAAAAGACAAAAGCAAGGTTTTTCATGGCCGATCAATTAATTCGCGCTACAGCCGCAGAGGGCGGAATTCGCGCTGTAGGCGTCATTTCCACCCGCCTCACCGAAGAAGCAAGACAGCGGCACAAGCTCTCCTACGTGGCTACAGCCGCCCTCGGCCGCACGATGTCGGCGGGGCTGTTACTCGCCTCCAGCATGAAGCGGCCCGAATCGAGGGTCAACATTCGCATCAAAGGAGATGGGCCACTGGGCGGGCTTCTGGTTGATGCAGGACTTGATGGAACAGTTCGAGGTTATGTGGATAATCCCGAAGTGGAACTGCCGCCCAATGCTAAAGGCAAACTAGATGTCGGCGGGGCAATAGGTGACGGGTATTTGTACGTGGTGCGGGACGTTGGATACGGCTTCCCTTATTCAAGTACGGTGGAATTGGTTTCTGGCGAAATTGGCGACGATCTGACTCACTATTTGGCAACCTCGGAGCAAACGCCTTCGGCTCTGGTTTTGGGGGTGTTTGTGGGGGCGGGCGGGGTAGAAGCGTCTGGGGGTGTGCTGTTGCAGGTTCTGCCGAAGGCGGCAACGGACGAAAAATTGGTGCAAACTTTAGAATCTAGAGTTGCTCAATTGTCGGGCTTTACGCCACTGCTGCGATCGGGCAAAACGCTGCACCAGATTCTCGAAGAGTTACTGGGAGATATGGGCCTGGAAATTTTCCCGGAAACTCAGATGGTGCGCTTTGACTGTGGCTGTTCGTTCGATCGAGTTTTGGGAGCTTTGAAAATGTTGGGCGAAGCGGAACTCCAAGACATGATTGAAAAAGATGGGGGGGCTGAGGCTACGTGCCATTTCTGCAACGAGGTTTACCAAGCTAATAGCGACCAACTTGCGGAACTCATCGGCGATTTGCGCTCAAACTCCGGTTCTTGAGAGGATAATGTGTAATTGGCTCTATTGAGTGCGAGTTAGGGATGATGGCCTTGACCAATTGCCAATTACGCATTATCAATTACCTAATCACAAAATTTTGATTGTGGCGGTTTGGCGATCGGCTCTTGCAGTCTGGGGCCGACGGGAGTATGTAAAAGTGATGAATACATTTTATAGAGCAGTTGATAGCAGCGCTCGCAGTTTTTAAATAACTAACGCTGGCTGGTTGCTGTTTGTGGTGAGGATATGAGTCAAGATCGCAAAATACCAGGCCGTTGGTCTGCATCAGAATCCTTGGAGTCAACAAAGGATACTTCGTCGCTGGTGCGCTTACCAGCAAGGAAAAACCGGGCCCAACGACTTAAAGAGCTCCGAGAGTTGGTTACTTCGGGAAAACTGCCGGGAGGGCATCTGGAACTACCGCCGAATTTGTCTGGGGAAAACTCGCAGCCGCCGGGGGAACACAATCCGTTGTGGCGGAACTGGTCGAATAAGTGGCAGTTTTGGCTGGCGCTGAGTTTGATGCTATCGGTGGGTATGGGGTTTGTGGCAATTGCGTCTTTGCTCAACCTGACATCGCAGTCAAATTGCTCAAAGATTTTTTGGCCGACGGCTTCTGCTAACGATCGCTTTTTTTGTGCTCAAGAAGCAGCAAGCAAGCGGACGGCGGATGATTTGCTCAGGGCGATCGAATTAGTGAATGCTTTGCCACAAAACCATCCGCTGCGGCCGAGAATTAACACTCAAATCGATCGGTGGTCGGAGGATATTATTAGGCTGGGAAATGCTAGTTTCCAAGAAGGAAAGCTGGATGAGGCGATTGCGCTCGCTCGTAAGGTTCCTAAAAACGTTCCCGCTTACCCGAAGATGGAAAAGCAGATTGAAAAGTGGCAGTCGATATGGAGCGATGCAGAGAAAATTTACCGCACGGCGGAAGACCACTTGCGTCAGGAAGAGTGGCCGCTGGCTTTCAGCCAAGCTACTCTGCTTTTGGATTTGGGAAATACTTTCTGGGAATCGGCTAAGTACGAGGAATTGACTAAGCTAATTCAGACGACTAAGGCGGAGGGCAATAAGTTGCTAAAAGCCCGGAATACAGCCTCCGAGGGAGGTCTCGACAATCTGGTGACGGGGATTAAGCTGGCTCAGGGAATTGATCAAAACAGTTATTTGTATCAAGCTGCCAATAAGGCGATCGCGGAATTTAGCAAGAAAATTCTGGAGATCGCCCAAAAACGATTGCAAGCAGGGGATTGGCAGGAGGCGATGGCGATCGCTAACAAGATTCCAGAGTCGGCAAATTTAAGGGAACAAGTACAGGATTTTAATGAGTTGGCGAATGCTACTTCTCAGGCTTTGACTGGCTCTGTTGAGGGTTTCTCCAAGGCGATCGAGATTGCTCAAAAGTTGAACTCCGGCCGCCCTTTATACAAACAAGCTCAAGATTTAGTCGGTCGCTGGCAGCAAGAAATGGCTGATGTCAAAGTTTTGGATTTGGCAAGCAGGCTGGCGGCGCCTGGTGGGGTAAATGATTTGAGGGCTGCGATCGCGCAATTGCAAACAGTCCCGGAATCAAATCCCCGCGCTTCGGAAGCTCGCCGTCAAATTAGCACCTTGAGCCGTCAAATCGAGCTGCTGGAAGACAGTCCCTATTTGCAAAGAGCGAACGATTTGGCGAGTACGGGCGATCCGAATGCTCTGGAAGCCGCCGTTGCTCAAGCTTCTCGGATCGGTAGAGGTAGGGCGCTTTACGTGGAAGCTCAAGCCAAAATTCAAGCTTGGATCGAGAGGAGACAGCGGCTTGTTGACCAGCCGTTTTTGGATAGAGCTCAGCAGCTAGCGGCGGCCGGCAATTTGGCGGGGGCAATTGAGATGGCGCGCCGGATTCGATCGGGACGGGTGCTTTATCAGGAAGCTCGATCGAACATTCGGAGTTGGGAGGCTCAATTTCAGGGCGAGCAAAATTTGCAGAACGCCCGTCAGACGGCCCGAGCCGGGACTGCTGACGCTTTGCAAACGGCTATTGCGCTAGCAAGTCAGGTGCCGGAGTCGAGTTCGCTCCGGTGGCAGGCGAGTGAGGCGATTGATGAGTGGAGTCAGCGGATTTTGGCGCTTGGTGTCGAAGAGTCGTCGTCGGATCTGGCTGGGGCGATCGCGACTTTGAAGAAAATTCCTTCGGGTACTCGGGCTTTTGAGCAAGCTCGATCGCAAATCAAAGTTTGGGAGGAGTCGCTGAATCCTCCTGAGTCTGAATCTCCCCCTCCCGAACCGCCGGAAATTGAGCCTCCGACCAGCTCTGGCAATCGTTAGGTTTGAGGGTGAGAAGCTGCTACCTAATATGGAATGAGAATTAAATAACTTCCACTCTTGAAAGTGGGATGGGCGTCCCGCCCGTCCAAAAAGGACGGGCGGGACG
>NZ_JAUBUC010000166.1:0-5934 GCF_036705285.1 Microcoleus sp. B4-C1
GTCCCGCCCGTCCTTTTTGGACGGGCGGGACGCCCATCCCACTTTCAAGAGTGGAAGTTATTTAATTCTCATTCCTTCAACTTCCAACCTGGTTTGACAACTTGCCGGGAACGAGCCATTACTAAACAATCATTCGGCACATCTTCTGTCACCACAGAACCCGCCGCTACAGTAACATCTTCCCCCAAAGTTATCGGTGCAACCAGCACGCTGTTAGAACCCGTTTTACTCCGATCGCCTATTTGAGTTTTGTGCTTGTTTTTTCCGTCATAATTCGCCGTAATTGTCCCAGCACCGATGTTGACTTTTTCTCCCAAAGTCGCGTCGCCTAAATAAGACAAGTGAGCGACATTAGTTCGATCGCCTATTTGAGTATTTTTCAATTCTACAAAATTGCCGACGCGACAGTTAGCCCCAATTTCTGCGTGTCCCCGCAAATGTGCGTAAGGGCCAATTCGCGAATTTTTAGCAACCATACTGTCAGAAACCACTGAATAAAGCACAGTCACATTTTCCCCAATCTGACTGTTTTCGATCAAACTGCCGGGGCCAATGCGACTCCCGGAGGCGATCGAAGTATTTCCCCGCAAGTGAGTTTGCGGCTCAATTACCACATCCGGCTGCAACTCTACGGTATCGTCGATCGTGATGCTGTTGGGATCGAGCAGCGTCACTCCCGCCGTCATCCACTTGTCCTTTATCCGCATTTGCAAAATATCGCAAGCTGTGGCTAAATGTTTGCGATCGTTAATTCCCAATATTTCTTGATAATCTTCCACATCCACCGCCATCACCGGACTGAGGAAATTTACCGTATCAGTTAGGTAATATTCTTTTTGGTCATTATCTGCCTTCAATTCTGGCAAAATTTTCTCTAAATCCGGCCAGTGAAAGCAGTAAACACCTGCATTAATTCGGTGATTTTGCTTTTGAGCTTGTGTGCAGTCGCGGTGTTCGACAATTTGCTGGACTAAGTTTTGACTGTCGGTAAATACTCGTCCGTACCCTTGGGGATTCGGTAAATTAGCTGTCAATAAAGTAGCAGAGTTTTTGTGCTGTTTGTGAATGGCCATCAATTGTTTGATAGTTTCTGCCCTCAGCAAAGGTACATCCCCATTTAAGACCAGCAAGTCTCCTTGAAATCCCTCTAAGTGAGGCAGCAATTGTTGGATGGCATGACCGGTTCCCAATTGTTCGGTTTGTTCTACAAATTCTAGGGGAGGAGATTGAGGATTTTTCCCTGATATTTCTTGACCTCGAATCAGGGATTCTTTAACGAGTTCACCTCGATAACCGACGATGACAAGTCGCCTGGTAATTTGAATTTCTTGACAACTTTGGAGGACTCTCTCAACTAGCGATCGACCGCCTAATTCGTGTAGAACTTTAGGCAAGTCAGATTTCATGCGCGTGCCGCGTCCAGCCGCTAAAATTGCTATTGCTACCATTGTGCGATCGAGTTATTTGCTATAAAAACTTGAATATTGACTAACTGATGATATCACTCGCTGTCCGCCGATGGCACTGCGATCGCACAAATTTTTCATCTAAAATTTCCCATCTCGCATCCGCGCGATCGAGCATTTTTCCAGGCGGATGCTGGTTGTAGGGGCGACGCTTGCAATATCTGGACTGGCGCGCCCGGTATCAAAAACCTGGTTGCAGCAGCAGTATTTGGCGGCTGAGCAAGACGACTTGCATTCCTCACTACAAACCTGAGTTCGGCTTAAAGCCAAGCAATGCAAGTCATTCCCCAAGGGATGCCAGGGGGAGGGAGAGTGAGAATTTGCATCTTTGGGCTGGGATTTGCCGCGATATATTATACTATTCATTGAATTTCAGTTAGGGTGTTTTTAACTTAAAAAAACTATTTATGAATTTTTCATTCCTTCTGCATTATCAGGTGTCCAGCTATGACAGAGCTTAATTTTCAGGAACTTGCCAAGCAGGGAGATATTGCCACTGCGATCGCATCTTGGCTCAACAGCCAGTTGCAATCTGAAGGCATCACAGCCTCCGCTAATCTCGACGGCGATTGTTTGGATGTAATTCTTGAGGCCGAGCAGGTACCGAAAGAAGATACATTAGTTGATTTTGTTCGCACCGAGCTGACCAATTTGCAGCCGGATTCGATTCGCAAAGTGAAGGTTGAGGGCCGACAAAGCGGTCAGATTGCTGCTGCTTGGAGTCACGAGTTTAGTTTGGACAACAGCACTTTTGAACAACAAAGTTTTGCAGGAGAATCTGTACCAAATACTGCTGTTGCTAATATGGACGATCGCACAGAGATGGAGAACAATATTGAGGAGGAAAAACCGTCGGAACTTGCTGCATTTGAAAACCGACTGCGATCGACTTTCATTGTAGTCGGGCTAGTAACGGGTATGTTGGCGATCGCCGTGGTGGCGTTTGTCGGTAAAATTTTGAACCAGCCAGCAGCAACTGCGGGCAATAATCCCGATGAAACAGCAGATTTAGCAACTGCACCAGATACTTTTCGAGAAGCCGTTAACAGCGCACTCAAAGCAGCAGAATTAGGGCGATCGGCAAAAACCAAGGAAGATTGGAGTACAGTTATCGATCGTTGGCAAGAAGCCGTCTCATTAATGAGAAGAGTACCAGTTTCTAGCCCCAACCATCAACTAGCTCAAGCAAAAGTAATCGAGTATCAGAAATATCTGCTTTACGCTCAAGAAGCAGCAGTAACTCCCCCTCAGCCAACTCCAACTCCCGCACCAGCCGAAAAACCACCTTCGGAAAAAGCAACTCCTAAAAAATCTAATTCTGAAAAAAGAGCTTCGGAGAAACAAACTTCTAAAAAATCTCGTACCGATAAAGCAGAACCCGATAAAAAAGCTCCTTCCCGATAAATGTTAAAACATAGATTTGAATACTTATGACTGACAACACTTTAATCGTTTCTCCTGAATGGTTAGCCACCAATACCGACAATCCGCAAGTTGTAATCATTGACTGTCGTTTTTCCCTTGCCGACCATGAATTGGGACAAAAACAATATCAAGAAAGTCACATTCCCGGAGCTTTCTATTTAGATTTAAACCGCGATCTCGCGAGTGCTGTGGGCAAACATGGCGGTAGACATCCGCTGCCAAATATTGAAGAATTAGCTGATAAATTGAGCGCGATCGGCATTAATTCACATGAAAATTTAGTCGTCGCCTATGACGATTCGCGACTGGCTTTTGCCGCTCGTTTGTGGTGGCTGCTGCGATATATGGGACACAGCAAAGTCGCTTTGTTAGACGGCGGTTTCAGTGGCTGGAAAGCGGCGGGCTATCCGGTAACAAATATTTTGCCAGAACCCCGTGAGGGTAAATTTGTTGCTCATTTGCAACAGGATTTGGCGGTAGATATTGAGGCGGTAAAAGAGCGTAAAGACTTGCCGGGA
Organism: Microcoleus sp. B4-C1; assembly: GCF_036705285.1. NCBI lineage: Bacteria > Bacillati > Cyanobacteriota > Cyanophyceae > Oscillatoriales > Microcoleaceae > Microcoleus > Microcoleus sp. B4-C1. The sequence goes on from NZ_JAUBUC010000166.1 coordinate 3,410, forward strand.
AAGGTTTTGGTTGATTCGCGAGAAAGCGAGAGATATGAAGGTTTGCGGGAGCCGATCGACCCCATTGCAGGCCACATTCCGGGTGCGGTTAACTATCCTTGGCAAGGGGTGACGGATGAAACTGGAAAAGTGCGATCGGCATCCGAACAAAAACAGCGGTGGACAGAATTAGAAAAAGCGGAAGAAATCATCGTTTATTGCGGTTCCGGGGTGACGGCTTGCGTCAATTTACTGTCTTTAGAAATCGCCGGAATTCCCGATGCTAAACTTTATGTCGGTAGCTGGAGTGACTGGTGTTCTTATCAGTTGTAGGGTGCACTCCTCGATATGATTGTTGACTGTTGACTGTTCACTGTTGACTGTTCACGGCGTCAACCGTCAACCGTCAACCGTCAACATCATGCCGGTGTAACCGGAAATGATATCAAAGCGAAATTCCTCGCTATGAGGACTAATGAGTTCTTCAGTCCTCTTTGAGAGGACTTTCGCTATGAGACAGGGAATTCATTCCCTGGCGGACTGTTGGGTGAGCGGGAGGACTGGCGGACTAAAAGCTTAAGTTGACACTAATAGGTAGCGGGTAATCACTTCGACTGACATCTTGCACCATTCTCAAGAACAGGCAAGATGCCTGTTCCACAAGAAAATCTACTCTTTGTGGAACAGGCATCTTGCCTGTTCAGAAGGCGAATTAAACAATACCCTAAAAATCAAAATAAATATAAGGCAAACCGCCTTCGGGAGCCAACAGCCAAACCGCATACAAACAAAGCGGCACTAACACCAATTTCATCGGCCAATTTAACTCTAATTTCAAACCCCGACTCAACGCATAATTCCCCAGCATCGCCACAGCCAAAGCAGCCAACATCCAAGCTAAACTCACTCTATCTAAACCCAAAGCTTCTACATAAACTTTCTCAGCAAACTGCACATCAGCAGTGTGTCCCCACAAATGCGAAATCGCCCATCCAGAATCCTTTAAATCGGGAAGTCGGAAAAATATCCAACTACCAAAAACCATCGCCTGAGTCAACAGCCAACCGATCGCAATCCCGATCGGATTTTCCCACAAAAACTCGATCCGCAACCGCTTAAACAGCACATCACTCAGCCTGTGAACCGCCAAAGCTAAACCGTGTAAAACCCCCCACACAATAAATCCCCAAGCCGCCCCGTGCCAAATTCCCGCAATTAACATGACAATAGACAAATTCAGACAAGTGCGCCACAAACCGACTCGCGAACCGCCCAAAGGAAAATACAAATAATTGCGTAGCCAATCGCCTAAAGTCATGTGCCAGCGTCGCCAAAAATCAGCTATGCTGGCACTAAAATAAGGAAAATCAAAATTTGGTGGCAAATACCAACCCAGCAGCAAAGCAGTACCCCGCGCCATGTCAACATAGCCACTAAAATCAAGATAAAGTTGCAGCCCGTAAGCCAAAATCGCCAGCCACAAATCCTCGCTACCCGCCCGCTGTAAATTGGTAAAGCTTAAATCGACATAAATTCCCAAGTTATCTGCGAAAAGACCTTTTTTTACTGCACCAAAGGCGATCGTCCAAAGTCCCTCAGAAATGCGATCGGGCGTTGGAAATTGTTGGGTTTTCAGTTGATATATCAAGTTGTGATACCGAGTAATCGGGCCGGAAATCAGTTTTGGAAAAAACAACTTGTAAGCAGCAAAGTGCAGCAGCGAAGTAGCAGCAGGCGCGCCTCGGTACACGTCAATCAAATAAGCAATGCACTCAAAGCAAAAGAAACTCAATCCCAGGGGTGCGATGACGTGACTTTTCACCCAGTCAGCCCCGTCGATAGCAAAAGGCCAATTTAACAAAGTGCCGATCGAACTCAATAAAAAAGGCACATACTTAAAGCCCAGAAGCAGCAACACATTCAGGGAAATTCCTATCCACAGCAGCAACAAACGGCGGCGGTTCCAAGATTCATTAGCAATCCGCCAATCCAGAGGTTCCCCAATCGCCATCCCCAAGCAGTAATTAAACAAAGCAGCGACTAACAGCAGAGGGATGTACCAAATTTGCAGCGAAGCATAAAAAATCAAACTACCCGCCAACATGATGAACAGTCGCCACCACTGCAGCGGAACCAACCAGTAAGCCGCGAACAAAACTAACAGAAACAGCGCATATTGAAGGGAGATGAAAGTCATACCATTTTAGATTTTAGATTTTAGATTTTAGAATTGGGAATGGCTTATTTTGTATGGGTTTGGATTCCGGGTCTACTGTTGCATTATTTTTATTAATCGAGACTTTGCTAAGAACAAGATTTATCCTGGATTTTAGCCGATCGCCCACACGAAAACAGGCCCTCGGTAAGTCCCTACTATATAGTCGGCAACTGAGAACTGCTACATTTTACAGCACAAAGGTTAAATTCTGTTGCAAATTAAATAAATCTTGCCTGCTATAAATTAACTCTCTTAGGAATGAGAATTAAATAACTTCCACAAGTTTGTGGGATGGGCGTCCCGCCCGTCCGTTTTGGACGGGCGGGAC